>DAOVVF010000076.1 GCA_030632225.1 Candidatus Parcubacteria bacterium | reverse complement strand
AGTCCACCAGAATTCATTAGGAAAAGTAATAACTAATTGACCTCCTGGTTTTAAGACTCTAACTAATTCAGCTATAACCTGTTGATAGTCATAGATATGTTCTAGGGTTTCTGTACAGACTACAAAATCAAAAAGGTTGTCTGGAAAATCAATATTAGTTAGATCATTCCGTTTTAAATTAATACTAGAACATTTTTGAAAGGCTTTAGCTAGGGCTTCTTTAGTTATATCAACACCATAATAGCTATTAGTATTATTTCTATTATATAACTTCTTTAATAGATGTCCTTCTCCACAACCAGCATCTAATACTTTTAAACCATTACTAATTGGCATCATGCTTACAATATTATCTAACCTATTTAAATGTACAAATCTAACTAGGGGATTACTAGCTTTATATAGCTTATCCATATGATCTTCTGGCATATAAATATGAGAGTTTAACATAGAAATAATGATAGCTAATTTACTTATATTTTACAAGCTGTTAAAATAAATTAATGCTAAAGAAATTAATTAAATACAAGCTAGATTATATTTCTGTTTTTTTAATTATGTTAGGCTACTATGGTTGGCTACAGTGGCATAATTATATTGGCGATCCAGATGGTTTTTATCATGCTAAAATAGCTACCTTCTTAGCTCAGGGTAAATTATTAGATTCTTTGCCCTGGATGCAATTTACTACTTTAACTGAATATTTCACTGATCATCATTTGCTTTACCATATACTTTTAGTGCCTTTTACTTACTTAACTGATCCTCTAATTGCTGTTAAAATAGCTGCCGTTCTGTTTACAGCTTTAATGATTGTAGTTTTCTATTGGTTATTAAAAAAACTACATGTAGCCTATCCATATATTTTCACCTTATTATTTATTACTCTAAGTGGTACTAATTTTAGGCTAAGCTTAATTAAAGTAACTCCACTTTCTTTATTGATTATCTGGTTGTTAATTTATGCTTTATTTACTAGAAAAATCTGGTTACTTTTAATACTAGCTTTTATATTTGTCTGGCTTTATGCTGGCTGGCCCTTAGCTGTATTAATAGCTATTATTTATTTAATTACAGATAGTGTTTATAATCATTTTCATAAAAGTAAATTAAAATTGTTCTGGAATAAAGTAATCCATGTTTTTAAAGAAGAAAAAACTAAAGTAAAAAACTGGATTATTTTCTTGATAATACTAGCTGGCATAGTACTTGGGTTACTTATCAACCCTTACAATTTACATAACCTTTACTTCTATTACCAACAAATAATTCAGATTGCTCTAATCAATATGGTTGGTCAGCTACCAGTTGGTTCTGAATGGTATGGCACTAATATTATGAAGGTTATTTCTGCTGCTCCTCATTTATTTGTTCTATCCTCAATTATTATTGTTTTTCTGGTTGGTAATTATAATAGGATTAGTAAAAAAACTTGGTTTAGTTTTTTCTTAGCTTTTGCTTTTCTATTATTAACTATTAAATCACGTCGTTACGTTGAATACTTCTACCCATTTCTTTTATTATTTACTGCTTGCGGCTTTACTGATTTAAAAAAATTAATTAATTGGAAGAAAATAAAAAGAGCATGGAGAAAATTAGGTAAAGCTTTAAGAATTTATTTATTTGTAAGTTTTTTAATCTTGTCTATCCTTATCATGCCTCATGTCTTTAAACAAATTCTAACTCATCAATATCCAAAAAACTGGCCAATGGGTAAATTTCAAGCCAGTTCTGAATGGTTAAAGAGTGGTACCCCTGAAGGATCTATTGTTTTTCACAGTAGTTGGGATGAATGGCCCTTACTTTTTTATTACAATACACATAATCATTATATAGTTGGTTTAGATCCTACTTTTATGTACAATTTTGATCCTGAATTAAGTCAATTATATTATAATATTACTACTGGGGAGGATAATTATAATGTTATTGGAAAAATAAATAATACCTTTAAAGCTGACTATATCTTTATTAGTAAAAGAGATAGACATCAAAAATTTATAAACAACGTAGAAAAAAGTAAAGCTGCTCAATTATTATATGAGGATGAAGAGGCTAAAATTTATATGGTTATAGGAGTAAAGTGAGCCCTTATAAATAATTCTAAATTAATTGAACTGACAAATAAGCGTCCGTTAACTGAATTAAAAAATACTTGGTTAAATATAGATAGATCATTAGCATTATAACTAAAGCCATAGTACTTCTTTAAGCTTAAAAAAATAAATAAAACAATATAGATAAATAAAAAAACCGCTAGAATAATTCTAGGGTGCTTAATAACAAATTGTTTGACTTTATAATAACTATCAAGCATATTAATATTATAGTACAGTACATATTAGAAAATAATATTAATATTGACAAAATAATAAATTACTGCTATAATATAATGTTTCTTAAATAGTTAATCACTGTTCTTTCTCAACAAGGAGGAAAGCCATGAAAAGGCTTATTCTTACGATAATTGCTTTGGTTCTAGTAATAACTAGCTGTGGTGTCAATTATCGCAATTCCGAAGGGGAGCTATTAAGCTGTAGAACGCTGGGAATCGATACTACATTTCAAGCTATCTTTATCAATGATTCCGACATACCGTACTTTGTCGGCAAAAAGGCACACATGAAATGGACTCCAGGTGGTACATTCTATCAAATAGATCCTGGCAAGGCTGATACGCTGTATTACGAGCCTCATGAATTGATAGAATATACCATTATTGCCTTTTTGGAAGTTGGATTAGGCGACGAAAAGAAACCTATTGTCTTTGAAAAAACCGGTCTATACCCCATGAAGCCTATTGTCATTAAAGACCATGATCTTCGAGGTATAGTCATGCTTGAGGTAGCAGTAGTTAATGTTGGCGATCCAACCTTCTATGAAGACGAGTATGGTAATGAATTCCCTTTACAAGACCATGAGTCTCGCTTTACTACTATACCTGCGGGTGAAATGAAAATGTATACAAGCCCTATACATGACCCCCTCAATGAGTACGGAACAACTCGATGGGTCCATATCATAAAAAAAGCTCCCAAGCTTAAGCTTTACAAGGGCAAATTGATACACAGAAAGATTATGCTCAATGAGCACTATCCCAAACTTTACAACCAGCGCTAATCAAAGCAAAAAACCCTCATCTTACGATGGGGGTTTTTTTATTTACAAAAATATTATTAAATTACTTCTACACCGCCACTACCGCTACCACTAGTCGCTCCTTGTAAGGTAGAGATTATAAAGTTAACAATAATATATGAACCTATAACTATAACTAAACCTATTGTAGCATTAATAATTGTTTTTTTAGCACCCTCTATTCTTTCTGCATTACCAGCGGAAGTCATCCATCTAAAGCCACCTAAAATAATATAAACAACAAAAGCTGTACCTAATAAACCTAACAAAGCATTTATAACCAAGGCTACCATACCAGCTGGTGTTTGATCCATAATCAAACCTGTACCTGAACCAGCTTGTTTTAAACCTTCTAAAGGTGTTAAGGCTAAGGCACTACTAGGTAAAAGTAGTATGCCTAAAAAAATTGTATAGATTTTCTTTCTCATATTTTTTAATCTACACTCT
>DAOVVF010000098.1 GCA_030632225.1 Candidatus Parcubacteria bacterium | reverse complement strand
AGTTGACTTAAATGAGAGCCAAAGAGACTTAAACCATACTGTCCAATATACAAGAATAATCTTGGTTGAATAGTACCAGTATCAGCAATGGTTTTTAAACTAGCTTGATGAATAAAGGAATCATAACCAAAACCTAAGGGATAAAGAATAATACCCATAGTTGATAATAGAGCAAAGCGGAAAGCAATTAACCAAATATTCTTAACAGTTCTTTTAGTAATAATAGTAGCTACTAAGAATAAGTTACTTAAAACAAATAAAGCCCAGAATCTAAAACCAACTAATTCCCAGGGAGAACGAACAATGCCCATACTAGCTTTTTTAAATAAAGCAATAATTAGAACAATATCAATAATAATAACTGCAGTTGGTAAGATAAGATTCTTTATATTCCTAAACTTAAAAGGTTTAATATTATGTAAAAAACTATGTTCAGTATTAGTTTTAAAAGATAATATTTCAATAATTAAAGGTATTGAAAGGAATACCCATAAAAATATCCAGGAATTCACTTCATATAAATGATAAGCTATAGTATAGTTTACAGCTATATATGCTAGAATAACTAATAGACCAGTGACTTTTTTCAAGCCTTGGTGTATCTTAGGATAAAAGACATCAGCTAGTTTTTTACTGTTTAACCAAATATATATACTACCAGCGATAGTACCCAGAACAGGGGATTTTAACCAGTAAATATTAGCTAGAATAATTAAAATAACAGCTATTTGACTGACAATATGTTGTTGTCTAGAAAATGTAATCATCTTAGCATTATTGTATAATACTTCCCATAAATAGCCAAGTTTTGCTAAAATAGATATATGACAATTAAAAAAACTCCAATTACTAATATTTTTAAGTATATTTGGTGGCTACTAGCTCTAGCTACTATTTTGTATATTGTTAGCCAGAATATAGTTACTCAGCGTGTTTTAACCTACAATCTTGATTTTAAGCAAAGTATTTCCAGAGATATTACTGGCTGGTATCCTGAAGTAAGAACTAAATTTAGTAATAATTTAGAAGTATTAGCAGAACCTATTTATTTGCAAGCTTATGTACCAGCTAAATTTAATAATTTAAATATTAAAGGTGATTTAGATTTTGTAGATGAAAATATACGTTTAGGCTTGAAACAAGATAATAATATTTGGTTATGGCAAGATATAACAGATAAAAGTTTTTCTTTAGACTTTGATTTAAAGACAGCACAGGTATATAGAAATAAATTAGAATTAATATTATCAATTCCTGACCTAAATAGTGGTTCTAATGTAGCTTTAACTAACAACTGGCAATTAATTTTAAGTAAATGAGTATAGCCTATAGAATGTTAAAAGATTTCTGGCAAACAGCTTTAGCTACTTGGTTAATTTTAGTTCTATTTGAACTACTTCGTCCGGGAATGGTACAAAGATTTATTAACTTAGAGTATTGGCTATATTCTTTAATAGTTCTGTATATCATCTTAAGAATAGTAGATAGATGATAAATTATGGTATAATATAATTATGAATAAGAAGAAAAGGCAGGCTAAAAAGAAACACCGTCGTAAACAGGGTAAAACAGTACAAAATCTACGACATTAAAAAATAAAAATGTCAAAACAAAAACAAAAGAAAATGCATGTGCTGGCGGTAGATATGGGCTACGGACATCAAAGAGCAGCCTATCCTTTTTTAGCTAGCAGTTTTAATGGCATAATTGACGCTAATCGCTATCAAGGTATTAGTAAATCCGAAGAACGTACCTGGCATAGTGGCCGTAGAGTATATGAAACTATTTCTCGTTTTAAGAAAGTTCCTTTTTTTGGTACTACAGCATTTCGTATCATGGATTACTTTCAGAGAATTGAACCTTTCTATCCTAAAAGAGATCTATCAAAATCATCAAGACAATTAAATTATTTTATTAAAAAAATAAGTAGTGGCTTAGGAGAGCATTTAATTAAGGAGTTAAATAAAAATCCTTTACCTTTGCTAACTACTTTTTTTGTACCAGCTTTTTTTGCGGAACATCATGGATACAAAGGACCTATATACTGTGTAGTTTGTGATGCTGATATAGCTAGAGCTTGGGCACCACCAGTAGGTAAGTATAGTAAGATAATCTATTTAGCTCCTAACAAAAGAGTTAAAGAAAGATTACAGCTCTATGGTATCAGAGCTAAGAATATTTATGTTACAGGCTTTCCAATGCCTAAGGAGAATATAGGGGATAACCAGGAAATATTAATTAAAGATTTAAGTTCTCGTATTTGTCATTTAGATCCTCGAGGTATTTATCGTAAGAAATACTCTCAACTAATTGAAACTTATCTTTGTCCAGTTAAACAATTAAAGTCTAATAAACATCCTTTAACTATTACTTTTGCAGTTGGTGGAGCTGGAGCTCAACGAGCTGTTGGTGCTGTTATTTTAAAGCGTTTAGCTAAATATATTAGAGCTGATAAGCTATGTATTAATTTAGTAGCTGGTATTAGAAATGATGTGTATCTATTCTTTGAACAAATACTAAAAGAAAATAAGTTAGATAAGAGTAAGAATATTAATATAATTTATGCTGAAGATAAGATAAGCTATTTTGGTTTATTTAATAAAGCTTTAAGAACTACTGATATACTTTGGACTAAGCCTTCCGAACTTACTTTTTATAGTGGTTTAGGTATTCCAATTATTATGGCAGAACCAGTTGGTGCTCAGGAAAGATATAATAGAGATTGGTTAATAGCTATTGGAGCTGGTGTAGATAGTGAAGATCCTAAATATGTAGATGAATGGTTGTTTGACTGGCTAGACTCTGGTTGGTTAGCTGAAGCAGCTGTAGAAGGCTATTTAGATGCTCCTAAGCTAGGTACTTATCATATTGAAGATATTGTCTTACATAACAAAGTTAGTGAAATAGAAGATGTCCATTTATTGTAATGATTATCAAAGACATAAAAATTAATTTCTATAAAAATATTAAAGAACCTTTATCTTT
>DAOVVF010000105.1 GCA_030632225.1 Candidatus Parcubacteria bacterium | reverse complement strand
CATAAGAAGAAGTAAATTTCTTTAATTGTTGCCAGTTTTTGTAATCAATATCATCTATTTGATTAACACAAAAATGGCAATATCTTTCTTTATGTTTCTTATGCATATTCTAATTATTAAAATGGAATATCTTCAATACTTATTTCCTCTTCTCCGCCCTCTTTCTTATCCTTTTTAGTATTGTCCTTTGGAGGCACTTGAGAAAAATCATCAGCTGGAGCTGGTTGGCTATTTGTATTAACTTCTGTACCAACCCTATCTAACATAATCATATTCTCAGCAATAGTCTCTGTACGATATCTTTTAATGCCATTGGGATCATCCCATGATCTGGTTTGTAGACGCCCCTCAATGTAAACTTTAGCTCCTTTTTTTAGATACTGATTAGTAATTTCAGCTAAACGACGCCAAGCGACAATATTATGGAACTCAGCCTTTTCTTGTTTCTGACCTTCAGCATCTTTCCAGACTAGATTAGTAGCCACGGAAAAAGAACTAACGTTTTGACCATTAGGCGTAGTGCGCATTTCTGGATCACGCACCACATTACCAATGATTTGTACTTTGTTTAAATCCATACGATTATATTAATTAATCAATTTTTTCATCTAAAATTGCATCTAATCTCTTATCTAGATCGTCCCAATCTGCTTTAGCTTCTGGCTTAGCTTCTTTGGCTTTAACTGGAACTGGTTTAATAGGAGTAGCTTTAGTTCCAACTGTTTTAGTTTTAGCAACTCTATCTTTTTTGATAATCAAATAGCGCAATATTTTATTCTTGTGCTTTAAATTAGTATCCAGTTCTTTTAACTTACTGGCATCTTCTAACTCAAAGTTTAAGAAAATATAAAAGCCATGCTTTTGTTTCTTTATAGCATAGGCTAATTTCTTACGACCAATAGAATCAAATTTCTTATCAGTCTGAGCTTTAATTTTATCTAACCAACCTAAAATTTCCTGTTCAATAGCTTTATGCTCTGTCTCAGGAATATTAGAGCCGATTATAATTCCTAATTCGTACTTCATGTTTAATATAATTACCTTAAAATCTTATTTTAAGGGCTGTTTAGTTCAAAACAGCGTGGTTAATCAAATTAAATGAACTTTCGATACTTTAACATATCTAGAATTAAGAGTCAAGAACTATATTATTTGCTTTTAAGACTATTTTAAATTAGAATTATAATATGACAGAATATATATTTATCTTAGGCCAAGCAACTACTTTGGCTAAGCAAGAAATAATCTCTATTCTAGGTTTGGACAATATTAAAACTATTGGTCCAAATTTTATTATAGCTTCTACAAAATATCCTTTAAAAGAACTAATGTCTGTTTTAGGTGGTACTATAAAAATAGCTGTCTTAAAAGAAGAGATAGATAATTTAGAAGAATTAACTACTAATAAATGGAAAAGCTATTTAACATTACAAAAACAAACCAAGAATCATTTTGGCTTTAGCTTGTATGACTCTCCTCGCCCTGATTATGCTAAACTTAAAAAAACAGCTTTAAGTCTAAAAAAAGAATTAAAAGAAGAGAAGTATAAAGCAAGATTAGTATCTAGTAAAGCACTGGATCTTTCTTCAGTTATAGTAGCTAAAAATAAGCTAATTAATGCTGAGTTAGTTATTATAAAATACGATAATAAATATATTCTAGGTATTACTAAAGTTGTGCAGGACTTTGTTAAATATGGCTGGAGAGACATTAAAAGACCTGGTCGAGATATGAAATCAGGCATGCTACCTCCTAAAGTAGCTCAAATGATGATTAATTTAGCTGGTAATAACAGAGATATAACTATTCTAGATCCTTTTTGCGGTTCAGGCACTATTCTACAAGAAGCTTTACTGTTAAACTTTTCTCAAATCTATGGTAGAGATGTTAGCCCTAAAGCTATAGATAATAGTATTAAAAATATAGACTGGTTAAAAAAGAATCTAAGCTTAAATAAATCTGTAGACATCAAACAAGTAGATGTTAAAAATCTTGCTCGGGATTTTGAAGATAATAGCATAGACCTAATAGTTACAGAACCTTTTATGGGTGATGCTAGTTTTGTTCAAAAATCAAATAACATTCAAGAGTTAGAAATATTAAGTAAAGAATTACAGCAACTATATATAACAGCTTTTACTAAATTTAAGAAAATATTAACTAAAAATGCTAAAGTAATATTTATATTCCCCATTTTTAATCTTGATAATAAGAAAATATACACTTTAAACAAAGAAGCTATAGAACAATTAGGCTTTAATCATATTAAGCCAAATATTAAATCAGATAAATTATCTGTAAATAATAATCTAGTATATACTAGGCCTCAACAAAAAGTACATAGAGAAATAGCTATTTGGCAAAATAAATAAGCCCTTACTCATCTGAGTAAGGGCTTTGTGGATTTATAACTATACACTGCTGTATAGTGTCTGGCGCCGGCGATCTCTAGCGCTTTTGGCTTCATTCCTGGTGGGCAAATGAACCTGGATAGGAATCCTCGTGTTCAAGATGTTCTGAAATCGCTTCAGAGAGCAAGGCTCGTTAAAGCCCATACGATGCAGGGCATTATAGATAGCCCTGGCAGTCATCTTTCCCTTGGTGTGCCTGCATAGGACAACGATACCGTTTCTGATTTTGTCTTCAAGCGTGAGATGCTTTGCAGTAACCGCGAGATGTTCCTGGGGATCCTGAGATTTGCCTTCCTTGTTGCGAAAGCTCAGAAACAAACCAACGCCAATCATCAAACTTGCCAAACAAATACCACCAAAGATCAATTCCATGCTAAACCTCCT
>DAOVVF010000148.1 GCA_030632225.1 Candidatus Parcubacteria bacterium | reverse complement strand
TCTTCTTTTAATTTAACACGTTTAGCTATTTCATAAAGTAAAGGTCTAATTCTATACCCAGCTAAATAAATAGTATCTGTTCTATATGTTCTTAAATAAGCAAATTCTTTAGCTAACTTAACTAACTCATATTGTTTTGAATCTTTATTTATCTTTAATTCTTTTAATAATTTCTCTGTAGCTTCAATTCTTTCTCTTCTAACATTATCTAATTGTTTTATTTCTTCTAATGGCTCTTTATCTTGTGTTATATAATGTTTTAAACGATTAATAATATCTTGTTTAGACCATTCTTTATATGCTCCGTATCCTCTAGTACCTATCCAAGCAAACTCTGTTAAATGTCTTTTTAAATAAGTATTAAACTTTTTATCTTTCTTTTGGTATAGATCAAATACCTTATATAATGACCTTTCCTCTTTAGTATGACTATTTTCTTTAATTGGAAATGCTAAAGTAGTTAACCATTCCTTCTTTTGTTCTTCAGAGGCTGATAGTAATGAATCTAAAATCATTTGAGAAATTACTTTTTCAACTGTTAATATAGGAGTTAGAAAATTATGAGCTAATTTAGCAGCTTCTATATATTGATTGAATAACTTAAGAAGTTCTTTATTGTTTAATTTAGTAAAATCTTTTTTAGCTATTCTCTCTGTAATCTTATCAAGTTTACCTAAATAAAAAATTAAACCCTGACGGAATTGCTTTAATCCTTTAACTCCTCTCTGTAATAGTGTTGATCTTAACTTTTGAAGATCTTTAGCACTTTTAAAGAAGCTACCATCTCTAAAACGAATAATATATTTATAAGTAAAAGGTATACCTGATACTTTAGGAAAATATTGATAACTATTATCAGTAATAGACCAAAAAAGAATTGGCAACTTTCTTTTAGCTAAATATTGCCAATCAACTTTTTTAATTTGTTCTAAATCAACACTCATAATATTTTAACTATCCCCTGATTAGCATCTACTTCTACTATATCTCCGTCTTTTAATATTTCTGTAATTATTTTAGTACCTACTATACAAGGTATATTAAGTTCTCTAGAAACTATAGCGGCATGACAAGTAATACCTCCCTCATTAGTAACTATAGCGGCAGCTTTTCTAATTGCTGGCATTAAATCAGGATTAGTAGCATTAGAAATTAATATATCTCCTTGTTCCATTTTAACCATATCTTCTACTGTATCAATAATTTTAACTCTACCTTTAGCTTGTCCTGCTTTAGCTGGCATACCTGTAACTTCTTTAATATTCCTATCTATTTTATCTTCTACAAATTCCATAGCTGTAAACATTTTTTCAGCTTGATCAGCGTAATAGAATTCTCTACCTTTATCACTAGCTATAAATAAACATCTATCCATACGTTTAGTAGATAAATCTTTCAATTCTTCAGGCTTATTAAATTTTTCTTTCAATTCATCTACTAATATATATTTAACTTCGTATTCATCTAAACCTATTCTTTTACCTAATTCATTTTGGATAAAGTTAATTTTGTAAACAGCTTCTTGAAATTGATACTCTCTGGCCCATTTGTAATAACCAGTATCAGCTACTAACTTAAATATATTAATCTCCTCTTTAGTTAAATTCAATTCTTTAACTAAGTTATTAAAAACTGTATTAACATTATTTTCATAATTATTTAAATATTCTATTCTTTTATCAATATTTATCTCTAGTTTATTAACTACATCTTCAGCATAAGTTTCTAAATTCCAAGTTGAATCATTATTATAGTCAAAAGATAATACACCAAATTCTTTATGAATAGCTTCTAATTTTGCTTTAAAGTTATTTAAAATATCTTTTACTGTTTTTAAATTCTTCTCTTTAGCTTGTTTAGCTAATTGTAGTATATTTAATTCTAAATCATGACT
>DAOVVF010000003.1 GCA_030632225.1 Candidatus Parcubacteria bacterium | reverse complement strand
GAAGATAATGACTGAAATAGAAAAATATATAAGCTATTAATAAGGGTATGAATAATAGATACTCCGGCCTGTTTAAAATTAGCATTCCTAAAAATAAACCTACTAAAATCCACCAATAGAATTTACTTCTCTTTAAAGCTAATACAGTAAACAAAATAAATAAAGTAAGTAAGAAGGCAGATAACGATTCTGTTAAAATAGTTCTGGTATAATAAATATTATACCAGCTGAAACAATATATCAAAGCCGCTAAAAGAGCTGGCCAAGTTTTTCTGGTATAAACAGTCCTAACAATTAAAAAAACTAAAATGCAGATTAAAGCATCTAGAATAGCTTGGACAATACGAACTCTATCCCAATTAATATACCAAGTATCTAGAGACTGCATAGCTTCCTTATCCCCAAATATTTTATAAATACCAGCTAGAAATAAAGGGTAGCTAGGGCCACGAAAAATTTCTGGATCGCCATTATCGGAACTTACAAAACCATTACCACTGTATATATTATACGCTATCTGATGATACATTACAGAATCTCCAAAAGGGCCTAAGCCATATTTATATTCTTCTGGACTATAATTAATAGGATAAATACGTACAAAAACAGCTATTACAAAAATAATAAACAAAATAAGGGCGTGCTCATTCTTAATTATCATACAACTCTAATTTTTCATATTAAAACAATTTATTACCCTCCGGTCTTTCAATACCTAAATACTTGTAGGTTTTTTCTGTAGCTACTCTACCCTTAGGAGTACGTGCTAAGAAACCTAACTGCATTAAATATGGTTCAAAGATTTCTTCAATAGTACCTGCTTCTTCCTGTACAGCTGCCGCTAAAGTATTTAAACCAATTGGTCCTCCTTTAAAATTCTCTACTATTACTGATAGTAATCTTCTATCTAAATCATCTAAACCATACTTATCAATGGCCATAAGTTCTAAAGCTTCTTTGGTTAACTTCATATCAACATTACCATCAGCTTTTACCTGAGCATAATCTCTGACTCTTTTTAATATCCTGTTAGCAATTCTTGGAGTAGCTCTGCTACGTCCAGCTATCTCATTTCTAGAGCTGTCATCTATACCAACACTTAATATACCGGCAGAACGTTTTATAATAGCTGAGAGTTCTTGCTCATTATAGAAATCAAGTCTGGAAGTAACACCAAATCTATCTCGTAAAGGAGAAGAAAGTAAATTATATCTGGTAGTAGCTCCTATTAAAGTAAACTTAGGTAAATCTAATCTTAATATCTGAGCAGAAGGTCCTTTGCCTAAAACAATATCTAAAGCAAAATCTTCCATAGCAGGATAGAGGATCTCTTCTATTGTTTTATTTAATCTATGTATTTCATCTATAAATAAAATATCACCGTCTTGTAGGTTAGTAATAATAGCCGCTAGATCACCCGCTTTAGAAATAGCTGGACCAGATGTTACTTTTATACCAGCCCCCATCTCTTTAGCTATGATATGAGCTAAAGTAGTTTTACCTAAACCTGGAGGTCCGAATAACAAGACATGATCTAAGGGTTCTCCTCTGCCTTTAGCTGCTTTGAGAACAATATCTAAGTTAGACTTAACTTGGTTCTGACCAACGTACTCATTAAAAGTCTGTGGCCTTAAAGTTAAATCCCAACTCTTATCACCCCCCTGTTCTTTAGCTGATATTACTCTATCTTCCATGGTTCATTTATTATATAAAAGTTACTGAAGAGGTTTGATCACTAGGATCCTTGAATCTCATTAATCTTACTCCTTGAGTAGCTCTACCTAGTATATTAACAGATTTAATAGGTAAACGTATAACTTGCCCTTTTCTGGATATTATAATCATATCTTCAGACTCTACCTTAGAGCTAACAATCTTAGCAGAAGATATATTACCAGTCTTAGTAGTTATCTGAGCTGTTTTTATACCAGAACCACC
The DNA here is from genome assembly GCA_030632225.1 of Candidatus Parcubacteria bacterium. Taxonomy (GTDB): domain Bacteria; phylum Patescibacteriota; class Patescibacteriia; order UBA1558; family GWA2-36-10; genus DAOVVF01. The sequence goes on along the minus strand of DAOVVF010000003.1, from coordinate 11,527 downwards.
TCTACCTTGTACTTTGTAGGCTTTTAAATTAGTACGCTTACCAAAACCATTGCTAGTTACTACTAGTAACTGTTCGTCTTTTTCTGGCTTGCCTTCTGGAATTAAATCAACACCAATTACCTGGTCATCTTTCTTTAGTCTAATACCTCTGACACCTGCGGCAGATCTACCCATAGATCTAACACCTTTTTCTTTAAATCTAATAGACTGTCCGCCAGTGGTAATTAACATAATATCATCTTTACCAGCAGAAGGTCTAATCCAATTCAAGACATCATCTTTCTTTAGCTTAATAGCTATTAATCCAGAACGACGGACATTAGAAAACTGACTTAGTTCTACTCTCTTAATAACACCATTCTTAGTAACCATAACTAAATATTTGAAAGGTGCTAAATCTTCACTATGTAATACTGAAGAAACTTTTTCTTCTGGAGATAATTGTAGGAAGTTAACTATATTCTGTCCTTTAGCTGTTCTAGATTGCTGAGGTATTTCGTATGTCTTTAATTGGAAAACTCTACCTTTAGTAGTAAAGAACATTAAATCAGCATGAGTATTAGCCGCAAAGAATAATTTTACCTCATCCTGTTCTTTAGTAGTTAAACCAATTACTCCTTTACCGCCTCTACCTTGCGTACGGAAGGTCTCTGGTGATACTCGTTTAATATATCCATCGTGAGTTAAAGTAACTACCGTAGCTTCATTAGGTATTAAATCTTCTGTGGTCATTTTATCAACTGCTGATTTAACAACCTTGGTTCTTCTTGGGTCAGCAAACTTATTCTTTAACTCTACTAGTTCGCTTTTTATAATCTTAAGTACCTTAGATTTACTCTTTAGAATAGCTGTTAAACCTTTAATAATCTTAAGTTTTTCTTTTAGCTCATCCAGTAATTTTTGTCTTTCTAGGTTAGCTAAGCTCTGTAACTTCATTTCTAGAATAGCTACAGCCTGTCTGGCAGTTAACTTAAACTTCTTCATTAAGTTAACTTTAGCTACTTCTTTATCTTTAGAAGCTCTAATTGTTTTTATAACAGCATCTATCTTATCTAAAGCTTTCTTTAATCCTTCTAAAATATGCGCTCTATCTTTAGCTTTATCTAACTCAAATTGAGTACGTCTAGTTACTACTATCTGACGATGCTTAATATATTCTTCTAGAATTGTTTTTAAATTTAAAACTCTGGGTTGAATAGCATCAATCAAAGCTAGCATATTAACATGAAATTTTTCCTGCAATTGAGTGTGCTTGTAGAGATTATTCAAAACCTTCTTAGGATAGGCGTCTTTCTTTAATTCAATTACTATTCTAACTCCATCTTTATCAGATTCATCCCTTAAATCTTTAATACCGTCTATCTTCTTATCTTTAACTAACAAAGCAATCTTTTCTAATAGATTAGCCTTGTTAACCTGAAAAGGGATAGAAGAGATTATAATATCAAATTGATCAGTTCTGCTTTCAATAATTTCAGCTTGGCCTCTCATAGCAATACCACCACGTCCAGTAGCATAAGCTGCCTTAATGTCCTCTATACTGTATATAAGTCCTCCTGTAGGGAAATCAGGGCCTTTAACATGCTCTAATAGATCATCAATACTAACTTCTGGTTGCTCAATTATTAAAGTAATAGCATCAATTAACTCGCCTAGGTTATGGGGTGGTATATTAGTAGCCATACCAACTGCAATACCGGTGGTACCATTTAACAGTAAGTTAGGTAATTTTGCTGGCAACACTTTAGGCTCTTTATGGGCTCCATCATAATTAGGCACAAAATCAACTGTATTCTTTTCAATATCAAATAGTAATTCTTCAGCTAAAGCTTGTAACTTAGCCTCTGTATATCTCATAGCAGCAGCACCATCACCATCCATAGAGCCAAAGTTACCTTGACCATTAACTAGCATATAGCGCATAGAAAAATCTTGCGCCATTCTAACCATGGAATCATAAACAGCAGTATCACCATGAGGATGGTATTTACCTAATACTTCACCAACTACAGTAGCTGATTTTCTAAATTTAGCACTATGCCTTAAGCCAATAGTCCACATAGCATAAAGAATGCGACGATGAACTGGCTTAAGACCGTCTCTAACATCAGGTAAGGCTCGCTGAACAATAACACTCATAGCATAATCAATGTATGAGCTTCTCATTTCTTCAACAATAGACAAAGGCTCTGTCTTGCCATTGTTGTTATTCTCTTCTACTTTAACTTTAGTAGCTACCTTTTTAAGTTTACTTTCTTTCTTTTTCTTTGGCATATTATTTATTCTTCGCTTGAAGTTGTATTAAAATAGTTTTTGACTTCTTCTAATAAAGCTTCCTGCTTAGCTTGTCTTTCTAATTCATTCTTTAAATTACTAATCTCTATTTTTCCTAAATCTACATTATTCTGTATATCTTCAATAGTATCTTCAGCTGTAAATCCAATCTGAGCAAAGAATTGATCATTTTCAACAGAAGCTACTTCAGCAAAAGGATTAAATTTAGCCCATTGGTAAACTATAGCTCCGGTAAAAACAAAAGCTAATATATACAAGAGCATCATTTTACTTTTATTATTTAAAAGAAAAATCATTTTAAAGCTTTTAATACAATTAACTTAACTTCTTCCTGTTGTAAATCACTTTTCTTAACTTTAAACTTATCCATTTCCTCTGGCTTAACTCCAAACTCTTTAACAAAATCTGTCACGCTGTCTGTTTTTAATTTACCGCTACCAGCTGAATGACAACTAGGAATAACTACTCTTGGTTCTACTCTACTAATAATCTTATTGGCTTCTTTAGCTGTACTTAATTCACCACCACCAACTGGCAATATCAAAATATCAGCTCCTTCTATTAACTCTGCATCACCATTAGATAATTCCTGATGATTATACTCTCCTAAGAAAGCTATCTTTATATCATCAAGAGTAACTAGATAAATATTATTATCCTTCCTTACCTGACGACCATAAACAAAAATATTACTAGCTTCATACTCTCCAGGAGAATCTATTACCAAAGCATTACTATCAACACTGGTACTGGCTACTTTAGTACTGTCTGTAAACAAAACTAAATCTGCCTTTGATTTGTAGAATTTAGTTTTTTTATCTAAACCATATGGATTAAAGAGCAAGGTACGTTGTGTGTTTTGTACCTTAAAATAGTTGAAACCAAGCCATGAAATAGTCATATTTTTACCCTGTTTTAATTGTCTTGAAAACGCTTTAATTTTAGCATAAAAACAGCTAAAAGTAAAGATAAAAAACAGGCTAAAAAGGCTAAAAAATAGGGGTTTTTTCAACAAAAAAAATCTAGTTCCTAAAGACTTGATTTTTTTCTCAATTTATGTTAATGTAAGTCAGCTATTCAATTAATTAACTCTTACTCCAAAGAAGGTTGGGATAGCTCTTTGGAGGCTCTAAATAGGGCTAACTATTTAATAATTAATGACAATTGAAAAAACAAGCGACGTAAAAAACCCCATGGATACTTTGTTAAAAAAGGATGGGGCTTTAAAAATCCCAAAAATTGGTGATTTAGTTACTGGTACTATTATTAGTATTTCTAAAAATGAAATTTATCTTGATCTAGCTGGTATTACTACTGGTGTTATCAGAGGTCGAGAAATCTATGACGAATCAAATGAATCTACTGGCTTAAAGGTAGGTGATCAAGCTACAGCCACTGTAGTTGGTTTAGATAATGAGAACGGCTACATGGAATTATCTTTCCGTGAAGCTGGCCATAAGAAAGCTTGGGACAATTTAGAAAAATTATACAAAGACGGTGAAGTAATAGACTCTAAAGTAATTGACGCTAACAAAGGAGGCTTAATGGTCAAGATTGGTAATGTGATTGGTTTCTTACCTGTTTCTCAATTAACTATTGAACATTATCCTCGTATAGAAGGTGGTGACAAAAGTAAGATACTTACTCATTTAAAAAGCTTTATTAACAAAGTCTTACGTACTAAGATAATTGATGTTAATGAAAAAGAAGAAAAATTAATTGTTTCTGAAAAAGCTGCTTGGGATGATAAGCAAAAGAAAGCTATTTCTAAACATAAAGTGGGTGACAAAGTTAAAGGTAAGGTAACTGGTGTAGTTGATTTTGGTGCTTTTGTAGAATTTGGTGATAATTTAGAAGGACTAGTTCATATTTCTGAATTAGCTTGGCAAAGAATTGATAATCCCCGAGATATTATAAAAGTAAATGATATAGTTGAAGCTGAAATTATTGATGTGGAAAACACTAAAGTATCTTTATCAATTAAAAAGCTTCAGCAAGATCCTTGGGTAGAAGTAACCAAGAAATATAAAAAGGGTGATAAGGTTAAAGGTAAGGTTCTGAAAGTAAATCCTTTTGGTGCTTTTATCGAATTAGATAATGATATACATGGTTTGGTTCATATTTCCGAACTAAGTGACAAAAAGATTAACAATCCTAAAGATGTAGTTACTGTTGGCAAAGACTATACTTTTGTTATACTTACTATAGAACCAGAAAACCATCGTTTAGGACTATCTTTAAAGGCTGGTGAAAAGAAAACTACTAAAAAAGATAAAGAAGAGAAAAAAGAAACTATAACTAAAACAAAAGAAGAAAAAACTAAAAAATAATTATGAAAAATATTTTCAAAAATTTTGCCATCTTTTTCCTGATCTTTGTAATCATAGCTGGTATCTTTTCTTTTTATGATTCCCGAACTAATGATACTGAAGAAGTCAGTATTGTTAAATTAATTCAGGAAATTAATGATGAGCAAGTTAAAAGTATTACTGTAGCTGGTAATGAACTAGAGATATTACTAAAAGATGATACTGAACAGATCAGTAAAAAAGAAGTAAATGAATCTTTGAGTGAAGTACTTAAAAACTATGAAGTACCGGCTGCCAAAATAGCGGCTATAGATGTTACAGTGGGTGATGAACCAAATTCTGGCTTCTTTATTACTACTATTCTCCCTTTTCTGATTCCTATCCTAATTATTATAGCTATTATCTGGTTTATGATGAGACAAGTGCAAGGAGTAAATACCAGAGCTATGACTTTCGGACAATCTGGAGCTAAACTAGCTAATGAACAAAAAGATAAGGTTAGTTTTAAAGATGTAGCTGGTGCTCAGGAAGCTAAAGAAGATTTAAAAGAAATTGTAGAGTTCTTGAAACAACCACAGAAATTTATTGCTATGGGAGCTAAGATACCCAAAGGTGTTTTGCTCTTAGGTGCTCCTGGTACTGGTAAAACATTACTAGCCAGAGCTACATCTGGTGAGGCTAGAGTACCTTTTTTCCATATCTCTGGTTCTGAATTTGTAGAAATGTTTGTTGGTGTTGGTGCTTCCCGTGTTAGAGATTTATTCAAGAAAGCTAAAAAGGCTTCTCCTAGTATTGTCTTCATAGATGAAATAGATGCTGTTGGTAGACAAAGAGGAGCTGGTTTAGGTGGTTCTCATGATGAAAGAGAACAAACCCTTAACCAAATTCTAGTTGAAATGGATGGTTTTGATAACAAAACAAATATAATTGTTATAGCTGCTACTAATAGGCCTGATGTCTTAGACCCAGCTTTATTAAGACCAGGCAGATTTGATAGACAAGTAGTTATTGACTTGCCTGACATTAAAGATAGAGAAGCTATTCTAAGAATACATGCTAAAGGTAAACCTTTTGCTGAAGACGTTGATCTTAAATTAGTAGCTCAAAGAACTCCTGGCTTTTCTGGAGCAGACTTAGCTAATGTTCTTAATGAATCAGCTATTATGGCTGCTAAGGATAATCAGAAGAATATACCTAGTCAAACGGTTCTAGACGCTATTGAAAGAGTCTTGTTAGGCAGAGAAAGAAAAAGTTATATACTGTCTACTAAAGAAAAGGAGATTACAGCCTACCATGAAGCTGGACATGCTTTGGTAGCTAATCAATTACCTCATGCTGATCCAGTTCATAAGGTATCTATTATTTCACGTGGTAGAGCTGCTGGTTATACTATTAACTTGCCTAAGGAAGAAAAGAAGATGCAAAGCTATTCTGACTTTATTGATTCTATGGCTGTACTATTAGGTGGTTATGCCGCTGAAGAAATTTTCTTTAACGAAGTAACTACTGGAGCCAGTAATGATCTAAAGAAAGTTACTAATATGGCTAGACAAATAGTTACTCAATTTGGTATGGACAAAAAGCTTGGTCCTCGTACTTTTGGCCAGAAAGAAGAAATGATCTTCTTGGGGAAAGAAATTCATGAAAGAAGAGACTATTCTGAAAAAACTGCTGAAGTAATTGATGAAGAAATTTCTAAATATATTACTGAAGCTCAAAAAACTGCTAAAAAAATTATTAGCGAAAATAAAGATAAGATGGATAAGCTAGTCAAGACTTTGATGGATAAAGAAACTATAGAAAAGACAGAGTTTGAAAAATTAGTAGCTTAATGATATATTTAATTAATAATTATTAATTATATAAAACTATGAATGCAGAAATACCACCACAAGGTGATCCAAAATTGGAAGCCTTATTGGAAGCCTTAAAAGTAAAACCTGATGGTGAAGTAATGGAACAGGTTCTTGAAGTTAACGATGAAGCTAACCTACAAAAGACTTTAGAAACTGCTGCTGCAGATGCTAAAGCTAATAATGCTATCAGACAGGTATCATTTAAAGGCACAGAATACTACGTAGGCCCTGAATCTGAAGTATAAATAAAAGATTAGAAATTATAACTAAAGCCTTTGTTGTATAACAAAGGTTTTGTTATTTTACAAAAAATATTGTATAATATAGTTGTCAAAAATAAATAATCAAATAAAAATAAACTTATGAATTTTTACAAAAGAATTTATCCTAAATCTTGGCAGACTATTAGAAATAATTATCCTTACCTATTCTTTGGTCTATTTGCCTCTATTCTAGGATTTTATGAATTAAGAGTCCTCTTTGACTTAGGTGATGCTGGTCCAGACTTTATTGGCTCTACAATGATTTTTTGGACAAGACTATTCCAAGCACTCGGCGGTGTCGAGATTGGTATGTCTAATATGATGACTTTCCTAGGCTTGATAGGATTTTTTGTTCTCCTAGCTATTATGACCATTTTAGCAATTGCTTCTCAAGGAGCTTTAGTTGCTAGTGCTAACACTGATACTACTAAAGGTAAGAATTTTAAAAAATTAATACAAATTGGTGTTGATAAATTCTGGCCACTACTGGGTTTAAATATAATAAATACTTTTATTGGCTATTTCTTTGTTTCTTCTGTCCTTAATCCAATGATTAACTTTACAGCTACTAACACTAATTGGTTAATCTATTTCTTGCTAGGGATTATTATTTTTATGGTCTTGGTTCCTTTAATTATTATCCTCTCTTTTGTTACTCGTTATGGTACAGCCTTTGTTGTCTTCAAGAACCAAAAATTACTACTAGCCTTTACTAATAGCTGGTATTTATTTAAACAAAACTGGTTAATAACTTTAGAAAGTGCTATTATGCTTTCTATTATTACTGTTGTCTACTTCTTACTTCTATTCAGTGCTTTAGTCTTTATCTTTACTCCTTTCTTAATTCTAAGTAATTTTATAACTTTCAGTACTGGCGCTTTCTTGTTTGTAATAATAATAGGTGGTTTAGTAGCCTTACTCGCCTTTATCATAGGTACTTCATTCTTTGGTGCCTACTATAACCTAATCTGGGCTAATATCTGGCTAGAATTAACTACTAAAGGTAAAAGCCATAGTAAGATCTATCGCGTAGTTAACAAGCATTTTCCACATATGACAAGATAGAATATATTAAAACCCCTGGCTTAGGCTGGGGGTTTTTAAAATTGACTTTATGCTTCAGCAAAAGTATAATATTTATATAAAAATAAATTATGGATGAACCACAAAATTTAAATATTGGTAAAAAAGATACTGATGTAAAGTTATCTAGTAAATTGGGTGAATTAGAAAGAAAAGAAAAAGAAAAAGAAGCTGAAGTACAGGCTCAAACTCAAGATTTACCATATATTAATTTAACTAAATTTCCTATTTCTCAGGAGGCTTTAAAATTGATTTCTAAAGAACAAGCTGAATCACTACAAACTATTTGCTTTTTCTATACTGGTGAAGAAGTACGTTTAGCTTCACTTAATCCTACTAATACTCAAGTTATTAGTCTAGCTAAAGAATTAGGTGAAAAATATCATGCTAATGTAAAAATATATTTTATTTCTGAAGAAAGTTTTCAGTCAGCTTTTGCTATATATAAAAGAATTCCTGTTATTATAGAAATAGAGGGTGTTAAGATTACTGAAGAAGATTTAAAAAAGTTTGAAGACGAAGTAACTGATTTTAACAAATTAAATGAGCTTATACAAAAAACCAGCTTAACAGAAACTATTAACTTAGTTATTGCCGCTGCTATGAAACTTAATTCTTCTGATATTCATATGGAAGCTGAACAGGATGATGTTAAAATACGTTTACGTATAGATGGAGTATTACATAATGTAGCTAATATGAAAAAAGAAGCCTGGGAAAAAATAGATTCTCGTATAAAATTATTAGCTGGCTTAAAATTAAATATTGGCAATAAACCACAAGATGGTAGATTTACTATTAACTTAAGTAAAGATAAAGTTGATGTTAGAGTTTCAACCATACCATCTACTTACGGTGGTAGTATTGTTATGCGTTTGTTAAGAGCTTCTAGCGTTGGTTTAGATTTTGAAGAGTTAGGTTTAAAAGGCAAAGCTTTTAATGACTTACAAGAGGAAATGCTTAAGCCTAATGGTATGGTTATATCTACTGGTCCAACTGGTTCAGGTAAAACAACTACTCTTTATGCTATTCTTAACAAATTAAACAAACCAGAAACTAAGATTATAACTCTAGAAGATCCTGTTGAATACAAATTATCAGGCATTATTCAAAGCCAAGTAGAAAGTGCCGATAAAATGGAAGAGGCAGAAGTAGAGGCTGGAGAAAAGAAAAAGACCAGAATATATACTTTTGCTAGAGGCTTAAAAGCTATTCTAAGACAAGATCCTGATATAGTCATGGTTGGTGAAATAAGAGACTTAGAAACAGCTGAAACAGCTATTAATGCTTCTTTAACTGGCCACTTAATGCTATCTAGTTTGCATACTAATTCTGCCGCAGCTACTATTCCTAGATTTTTAGCTATGGGTGTTAAAGATTTCTTGCTAGCTCCTTCTCTTAACGCTATTATTGGTCAACGTCTAGTTAGAAAATTATGTCCTGAATGTAAAGAAGAAGATAAGAATATAGATAATAATACAATGACAGATATTTTAAATGCTTTAAATGCTATTGCTCCTGAATCAGGGCACAAACCAGATAATATCAGTAATGCTAAATTCTATAAATCAAAAGGTTGTAAAGCTTGTACTGGCCTAGGCTACAAAGGTAGAATAGGTATATTTGAAGTATTTGTTATTGCTCCAGAAGTAGAGAAGATTATTTTATCTGGAGAAATATCAGAAAATGAAATAGAAAAAGTAGCTATAAAAAATGGTATGATTACCATGTTACAAGATGGTCTACTAAAAGCTATAGAGGGTATTACTTCTGTAGAAGAAATATTTAAAGAAGTAAAGGAATAATAATATAAAAACCCGGTTCAGACCGGGTTTTTTTAATTACTTTAATTTTCTGGCTGCTGCTTTTAGATTATCTTTAGCTTCTTGTATTACTTTGGGAGGTGCCTTATCTAAAAACTTCTGATTATTTAATTTAGCTTTCAAACCTTTAATATATTTTTCTAGATTCTCTTTTTCTTTAGCTGAAATTTCTTTAACTATATTTATCTTGCCCTTACTCTTAGCTGTTCTAAATACTTTAGCTGAATCTAATTCATCTACTAATTTAACTCTAGCTAATTTAGCTACTACTTCTAAATCATTTTTAGTTAATATTTTGCTTTCCAAATAGCAATCAGATAATTCAGCTGGAGCTATTTTATTGGCTGCCTTTAAATTCCTAATCTTAACTACTAACTCTTGTAGCTCCTTAAAATCTTTTACATGCTTTTCATTTACTTTACTAGCTTTAGGCCAGCTATTTATCATTAACATTTCTTTAGCTTTAAATTGCTGCCAAATAAGTTCAGAAACAAAAGGTGTAAAAGGATGCCATAATACTAATAGTCTTTCTAAAATATATAGCAATATATTATCTTTATTATTCTCTAGCTTAGATATTTCTAAATACCAATCAGCTAATTTAGACCAAGTAAATTCATAGAGTATTTCACCAGCTTGAGAAAACCTATAGCTTTCTAAATCTTTAGTAACTTCAGTAATTAATTTATCAAACTCTGCTAATATCCATTTATCAGCCAAGGTTTTAGCTGCTGGTTTTTTATTAACTCTTTTTATACTTTTAACATGACCAAAGATAAAACGAGAAATATTCCAAAGCTTATTAACAAAGTTACGATAACCAGCAATCTTTTCTTCATAAATTCTTAGATCTGCTCCAGGAGCTGCACCAATAATTAATGACAAACGTAAAGCATCTGTACCGAACTTATTACTCATATCAACAGGATCAATACCATTGCCTAAAGACTTGCTCATTTTCCTGCCTTGCTTGTCACGAATCAAACCATGCAGATAAACAGTATCAAAGGGCTTTTCTTTTAATATATACTCTGACATTAAAATCATTCTAGCTACCCAGAAGAATAGTATGTCATAGCCTGTTTCCATTACTTGAGTAGGATGAAAAACTTTTAGATCTTTAGTCTTCTTGGGCCAGCCTAAAGTAGAAAAAGTCCAAAGAGAAGAAGAAAACCAAGTGTCTAGAGTGTCTGGATCTTGCTGCCAATTACTATTTTTAGGTGGTTTAAGACCAATATAAATATCTGATAGGCTTGTATCTTTATCAAAATCATAAGTGTATATCCAAGCTTTAGTATTAGCCTTAATATCTATATGTGGACTATGACGTTTAAAAGCAGCTATTAGCTCTTCTAATTTATTGTAAGTGGTTCCATGAGCTGGATCATCTAAACGAATATCGCCAACGGTTGTTTCCTCAATATTTACTATCTTACCAATACCAAATATTTCAAAACTCTGACTATTTTCAAATTTGATATAGTCTCCCACAGAATAACCATAGTCTCGCAAACGATAAGTTTTTGTCTTACCAGCCAATACTTGTGGTATAACGCTCTCATGAAAACCCATCGGTCCTTTTAACTTCTTGCTATCTTTATGATACCAAACTGGCATCTGATGCCCCCACCAGATTTGTCTAGAAATACACCAGTCATGCAAATTATTCATCCAATGAAAATATACTTTTCCAAATCTTTTAGGTAATATTTTTATATCTTTAGTCTTAACTGCTTCTATAGCTAGTTGTTTTAATGTCTTGTTCCTCTTAGGAATCTTCTTATCAACAGCTACAAACCATTGTTCTGAAGTTAATGGTTCTATGGCTGTATGACAACGATAGCAAAAAGATAAATTATTTTTTATATCCTCTACCTTTACTAGTTGTTTAGAAACTT
>DAOVVF010000136.1 GCA_030632225.1 Candidatus Parcubacteria bacterium | reverse complement strand
TTCATCTGTTTCATACTCTAACATGTTCATACCAAGAGGTCTTTCAGAGTCTGCTGGATCAAAGATAATAACATCTTCAGCTCTTTCTTTTGGTACATGGCTTAGCACTTTTTCAATTAGATCACCATGAGGATCTACTACACAAACTCCTCTGCCAGCTTCAATATCTTGCATAATTAAACTTTCTAGGAAAACAGACTTACCAGTACCTGTTTGACCAATCTCATACATATGTCTCCTTCTGTCTTCTTGTTTAATACGGACAATAGTTTCTTTACCACGATAATTACTTTTACCTAGCATAATGCCTTCTGAAGGTAAATTAGGAGGCGGAGAAGCTTTAACAGCGTCTAACCATAATATATTAGGTGTTTCAGTAGTTGGTAAAGGTAAATGCATAACTGAAGTTATTTCTTCAGAATTAAGTAGTATACTGTTCTTTGATACAAAATGACGGTAAATAAAATGATTAGCAATACTATGATAATTACTTGGAGTATATGCTTTAAAGCTATTGCCAAATTCATATATATTATATTGGCTATAGCTATTAATTATGTCATGCAGTAAAGCTTGTGACCTCTCTTTTTCTTTAGTAGCTACTAGCATTCTAATATTAACTTCTAAACCTGACTTAGAAGTTTTTTGTTCTAAACTCTTAGCTCTTTCTACTTCCATAGCTGATAGTTCTTGCCTTTCTTCCATTTCTTCTTCTGCTTCTTTTTCTTTGTCTTTTGTTTTAAGAAAACTAGCAAAGAAACCAAAAAACTTTTCCATTTTGGTAAATGGATCTGATATGCCTCCGCCTACTACTTTAACAGCATCAGAAAAAGCTTTTCCTTTATGCATTTGCTGAGCTATTTTCCTACCTCTAGTGTGCCATTTCTTATGAGCCGATCTAAAGACATATTGTATAGCAGCAGATTCATTTTCTTTTAACTTACTCAAAGAATTAGTAATACTTTCTAAAGGATCATTTTCAAAAGTTCTATATGTTTTAATTGGTAAAGAAGGATCATTAGCAAATCTTAGAAAACCACCTGATATAGCGGAATCTGGTTGGAATATATTATAATCTCCAATTACTTCAAAATAAATTTTAGGATAAACAGCTTGTATCTGTTCAATAAAGAAATCTTTGTATTTAGGTGGTACAGCAGCGTAGAAAGTAATTAAGCCATCTTTAGCTACTATTTCTAAAGAAAATAGATCTGTTCTAGGACCAAATAGTTTACGTTGTGCTTTTAAGCCAGATAAAGATACGAAAAGGTTTTCTATTTGTCCTAAAGTTTGTTCTATGTACTCTTTAGTTAATTCTTCTTTATCCTGTTTAGTGTATTTAGGTATTTTTATAGCTAGAATATCTAGTTTTAAATTCTTATTAACTTTATTCTTATTAGATTTAATGAAAATAAAAAGAATTATTGCTACGATAACAAATGCAATAACTATACCTATTAATGTTTCTAATTCTATAACCATAATTATTTAGGCTGATGCATTTTTAATATCTCATCAGCTTTTATTTTAGCTTCTTGTTCTAAATAGTACCTATTAATCTTAGGTATAATTCTTAACCAAGAGATAATTAGATTAATAACATCTTTAGCTCTAACACCAGCTTTTTTTAGTAAACTAGCAATCTCTTTAGCAACTTCTTCTCCTTTTACTTTAAATTTTTGTTGAGTTGCAGCATCCATTGATAGAAAAACATTGTCCATATCTTTAGCTAGTATATTTTCTACTTTAGCTAAAACAACAGAATCACCAACTACTGGTTGGCTTTTATCTGCTTGATCATCTAGAGCTGCTTTAGCTGCTGCTGTTGCTGTAGCATCAGATTCCTGTACTTTTTCATGCGTACTAGGTGTTTCTACTCTTTTTTCTGGCTTAGCTTCAGTACCTACAGGCTGTCCTACTGGTACTTGCTCTACTTTTTGTTCTGGCATAAATATATTATACCAGATTTAATACTTTTATGTAAGATTATCTCTTATAATAAAAATATATTAATATAAGTATAAAAAAGAGCCAGAGAAAAAAACCTGGTCTGCCCCCTATTTTAACTACTGGATACAATATAAAGAAAGCTAAAACAAATAATATTAGAATTACTATTTTTTTAAGTTCTGTTCTTTTTTCATTTTGGATAATCTTCATATTATTTATGGAGAGATTAATTTAATAAATGTTTTGATGAGTTTTTTGGATGTGAGGAGTT
>DAOVVF010000138.1 GCA_030632225.1 Candidatus Parcubacteria bacterium | reverse complement strand
TTTTTTCTTTTTTGCCATATGTTTATATTATTATTTAAGTATGTATATTATACCAAAAAACTAGAACTTATAAAAATAGACATACTTACCGCCTATTTTTACTACCTTTTTAGCTTCCCGATTAGTTAAAGGAAAATTGTAAGAAATAATCTGAGTACCTGGTCTAAGATCAGTATCAAATCTTTGTTTTAATTTATTCATGCTAGCCATATTTAAATAGCAGTAAATTAAATCAGCAGAATTAAAGTCAAAACTATACATATCTTTTTTAATAATCTGCAATTTGTTATTAGTCAATCTACTTCTAACTTTAGCTATTAAAAAAGGCACTAAAGAATATTCAATACCAATTAACTCACTCTTAGGATATCTTTTGTAGACAGCTTGTAGAAAAGGAGCTGAACCACAGCCTAATTCATAGACTACTGCCTTTTCATCAAGCTCTAATTCATTAAGTACTTTATTAATTACTTTTTTGCCAGTGCCAATATATGGAGCATTCTTACGGAAAATAATATTAAAAAACTGGATTAAGTAAGAAATTAAAAAAAGCACTAGAAATGCTAATAGAAATATTTGTAGAACTACAATCATTTGGCTTTATTGTGTTTACATTCTTCACAAGTATTATCATCAGAACAATCACAAAGTTTTCCCTCTAAGTAAGGATAAGCAACCCTAGCACCATCAATATCTAAATCAACTATATGCCTTAAAGCATGTACAGCTACTACTCTACCCTTGCCAGCTTTAGTTTTTATAATCTCATCAACTTGTGGTAATTTATCTAAATGATATTTGTAATTTTCTTCTTCAAACCTTAAACAGCATTTTAATCTACCACAAGGTCCAGTCAAACGATCAGCACCACGATGAGTTAATTCCTGATCTTTAATATAGTCAGGACTAACATTACCAATTACTTCTAACCAAGAACGACAGCATAATGGTAAACCACAAGGACCTATATCTCCGCTTAGTTTAGCAGCATCTCTTACACCTATTTGCTGTAATCTAATTTTCCTACGAAAAGTTTTAACCAAGTCTTTTACTAACTCTCTGAAATCTATTCTACTGTTAGCTATGAAATAGAAGGTAAGACGTTTAATATCAAAAGATTCATTGACGTCTACTAACTTCATATTCTCCAGCTTATGCTTAGTAATTAGCTTCCTGCATTCTTTTATATACTTAGGATATTTAGCTCTAATTTTCTTAACTACACTTAAATCATCTTTAGTGGCTTTTCTGAGCATTGGTTTAACATCAGCTATATTATCCTGCTGAATAATATTAGCATCCTTAACTTCTTCCTTATTCTCAGTAGCTTGGAAATCAGCCCAGTCAGTTATTAGGCCTAAATCTTGTCCTAAAATTGTTTGGACGATAACAATATCTCCTACCTCTATATTATCTTCTGGTTTTTCAGTAAACTCTGGTAGGAAATAGTATTCTTTATCTATTTTATGAAATTGTACTTTAACTACTTTCATTACTTACTTTAGTTCCTAGTTTTTCTCCTTTTACAACACTAACAATATTAGCTGGACTGTATTTAAAGACAGTTAGTAATAGATTATTATCATTAGCTAGAGCAAAAGCTGTTGAATCCATTACTTTTAATTTTTGATCTAAAGCTTGTTGATAGCTTAACTTATCATAGAATTTAGCTTTCTTGTTTTTCTCAGGGTCAGCACTATATACTCCTTTAACATTAGTGGCTTTGTAGATTTTATCAGCCCCTATTTCTAAAGCTCTCAGGACTAAAGCAGTATCTGTAGTAAAATATGGGTTACCAGTACCACCAGCAAAGATAACTACTCTTTTTTTACTTAAATGATACATAGCTCTAGTATAGCTAAACTCTTCCATAATATTAGATAAAGGTAAGGCTGATAGTACTTTAGCTGATTGTCCTAATTTTTCTAGCATAGACTGTAGAGCTAAAGCATTAATAGTAGTAGCTATCATACCCATATGATCAGCTGCTACTCTATCTATGGACATACCTTTAACCATTCTGGCTCTAAAGATATTACCAGCTCCAACTACAATACTTACTTGATAACCAGCTTTAACTAGTTTTTGTAAACTTAAAGCTAATTGTTTAACTTTTCTAAAATCTAAATTAGCTTCCATATTACCAGTTTCTAAAACTTCACCGGATATTTTTAATTACATTA
>DAOVVF010000140.1 GCA_030632225.1 Candidatus Parcubacteria bacterium | reverse complement strand
ATTAAATCTATTAATAATACTCCTCTATATGAATTATCAAAATCAATAAAGCTCATCTTGCCTGACTTAGATATTACTATATTATCTGGTTTAATATCTTGATGCGTAAAACCTTTAACTAAACTATTTGGTAATTTAATCTTATTTAATTCCTGTTGTAGAAAATCTAACCTTTCTTTAGCTTGAGGAAATCTTTTTTTAATAATTCCTTTTCTTTCTTTTTTAAGAGCTTTTTTTACATCAACAAAATCCCATTTAACTCTGCTAACTTTTTGTTGTTTGTTTTTAAGTAACTTATGTAATTTAGCAGTTTGCTTACCAACTTCTTTTAAACTACTAGGTGTAGCTTTCTTAAGCATCTTACCTTTAATATATTCAAAGACTGCACAAGGTCTTCTATGATACACAGAATATAATTTACCTTTATTATTTTTAACTACACGTGGACTAGGAAATCTTTTTCTTTTTAACTGTTTTAAAACCTCTAATTCAAAACTTAATTGTTTAACTGTTCTGACACTGTATATTTTAAAAATATAAGATTTGTTAACTAAATAATTAGTATTAGCCATACCTTGGTTTAATCTAACTAAAGACTGGATCTCTAAATTATAAGTCTTGGTTAAAAATCTTTTTATGTCAGTTGATTTATACATTACTCCCTATTCCAAATAGTATTTATTAAATAATCTCTACCAGATATAGCTTTAGCTTTGTCAGATACTAAGAAAGCTACTAAATCAGCTACTTCACTAGGCTCTGTCATTCTGCCTAGTTCTAAAGGTTTAGCTATTTCTTTTTCAAATTCATCCCAAGTTTTATTCTGTTCTTTAGCCATCTTTTCAAAATCATGTAACAACATTTCTGTTTTAACCCAACCAGGACAAACAGCATTAACTGTAATGCCTTTATCACCTAATTCTTTAGCCCAACATTTAGTTAAACCAATTACAGCAAACTTAGAAGCACTGTAGGCTCCAGCACTAGCTCTACCTTCTTTGCCTAATTGAGAAGAAATATTAACTATTCTACCATTATCTTCAATATGTTTTGCTAAACCTTTGGTTAGAAAATACAAACCATTTAAATTAACATCTAATACCTTATCCCAAACATCTTTATCTTCATCTAACCTCTCCGTTAAATAGATACCAGCGTTGTTTACTAAAGCTTTAATTGGCTTGTTCCAAGATGAAATAAATTTAGTAATAGCTTTTCTATCTGTTAAATCTAGAACAAAATATTCTATATTACCTAACTTAGATAACTCTTCAGTTGTTTTCTTTAGCTCAGATTCATTCTGAGAACAAATATATACTTGGTAGCCATCTTTTAGTAACTGAGTAGCTATAGCTTTACCTATACCTCTACTACCTCCTGTTACGATAGCAATATTATTATTTGTCATAACTTTTTATTACTGCTTTTTTAATTAATTCCTGACGACAAGGAATAGTATATACTCCACTAGCATTCCATAATGAACCGACTTTGTCCATTAAGGCTAGCTCTGCTTCACCGCCACGAAACTTTTTATTATATTTTAATACATTAACTATATCATCAGCTTTAATATCTTCAGGGATATTAATTGGTAATTGATACTTCTCTAATAGATCAATATGAGCTTTAATTACTTCCTGATTAGCTACACCAATTATCTTAGCTAATTCTGCTGAAACTCTCATGCCAATACTTATAGCTTCTCCATGACCAAATCTATATCCAGAAAGATATTCAACAGCATGACCTATTTCATGACCATATTGTAGAACTAAAGCTTTATTTTCTTCTTTAAAGTCTTGTTCCATTAAATCTATCTTTAACTGAATATTTTTAGTAACAATATACTCTAGAAAATCTATATCTTTAATATCTCCTTGATAGTTTAGTAGATAATCAAAGAACTTTTTATCTTGTCCTAAAGCATGTTTAATACATTCTGCTAAACCGTCTCTTAGCCACCTATCATCTAAAGTAACTAAAACAGTTGGATCAACTACTATTCTCATGGGTTCATAGTATGAACCAATCATATTCTTACCTTGCGCTCCATTAATACCTTGTTTTAGACCTATAGCTGCATCATTCTGAGCCATTAAAGTAGTGGGTATATGTATCAAACCTATACCTCTGTACAAAGTAGAAGCTAGAAAACCAGCT
>DAOVVF010000137.1 GCA_030632225.1 Candidatus Parcubacteria bacterium | reverse complement strand
GAGAATTGTTTTAGATATCTAGCTGTTGCTGTAAAGAACATTAAGGTAGGGGATTCACCTTGGTGGCTAAAACAAAAGCTAGAAGCAGTTGGTATAAGGCCAATTAACAATATAGTAGACGTAACTAATTATGTAATGTATGAATTAGGTCAGCCTTTGCATGCTTTTGATGCTCAACAAATAGAAGATAATCATATAATAGTTAAACAAGCTCAAAAAGGAGAACAGTTTATTACTTTAGATGGAGAAAAAAGAAAGTTGCCTGAGCATGCTTTAATGATTGCTGATAGTAATAAGTATGTAGCTTTAGCAGGTATTATGGGCGGACAGAATTCTGAGATAAGTGCTGATACTAATGAGATAATTATTGAATCAGCTAATTTTAAAGCTTCCAACGTACGTCGTACTTCTATGGCTTTGAGTTTAAGGTCAGAAAGCTCTTCACGCTTTGAAAAGAGTATGGACCCTGTGCTAGCAGAACTAGCTATTACCAGAGCTACTGAGATAATACTAGCTCTAATACCAGAAGCTAGTGTCTCTAGCTCTTTGGTAGATGTTAACAACAATCCTTTCAAGCCGTTAACTTTAACAGTACCAGAAGCTTTAATTAACCAGAGGTTTGGTGTAATTATCCCTACTAAAGAAATAAAGGATATATTAAAGAGATTAAAATTTGAAGTAACCTACAAAGCTAAGACCTTTACTATAAAAGTACCATCTTTTAGAGCCACTAAAGATATTTCTATACCAGAAGATATAGTAGAAGAAGTAGCTAGAATCTATGGCTATGACAATATACAAGCTTCTTTACCAGCTATTAGCTTAGCCAAGCCTGTTACAGATGTAGCTCTTAGTGCTGAAAAGGATGTTAAGCAATGGTTAGCATTATCACAAGGATATACTGAAACATATAACTATGCTTTTACTGATTTATCCTGGGCTAAGAAGTTAGGTTTGCCATTAGAACAGCATATCAAGGTAAAGAATGCTGTTAGTCCTGAACAAAGTTATTTAAGCTTGTCTCTTTTACCTAACCTCTTTAAAAGAGCAGAGGAGAATTTAAGGTGGTTTGAAGAATTTAAACTCTTTGAATTAGAAAGAATCTTTGACAAGAATAATAAGGGGACATATCAGGTAGATAATACTAAAGATAAGTTTCTTCCCAGACAATCTAAGTATTTGGCTGGAGTAGAAGTGACTAAGAAAAGTTCTGAAGAGCTATTCTTGTCAGTAAAGGGATTGATAGAAGCTTTAATGGATCATTGGAATATTGACTGGACTGTTGAAGAAGAGGCTGGAGTATATAATATTAAATATCAGGATATAGTTTTAGGACAGTATGGTTTGTTAGACATGAGCTTGTTTGATAAAGGTGATGCTAAAGTTAATGTAGCTTTTTGGCAATTAGACTGTACTCTAACTGTTAAATATATTAGTAAAGCTAAAACATACACTCCTTTAGCTAAATTCCCTAGTGTCCAACGTGACATGGCTATTGTAGTATCTAAGTCTGTTAATTGGCAGGAGATAAAGCAAGAAGTAGCTAAAATATCACCTTTAATCAAGTCTTTAGAGCCCTTTGATGTCTTTGTTGGCAAGGGTGTTGGAGAGGACAAAAAGTCTGTAGCCTTTCATTTAGAATTCAGAAGTGATGATCGTACTTTAGCTGCTGAAGATGTTGATGATTTAATGAAAGAGATTTTATCTAATTTAGAGAAAAAATTCCAGGCAGTTTTACGCTAAGATTAGCCTAGATATTTGATAGTAAATAACCCGGTATTTGGGTTGTTTTTTTGTCTATTTTATGCTAAAATAACAGTATCATTTTAATGTAAAATATGGCTAAAAAAGCAGTAAAAAAGACAGTAAAAAAGGCTAAAGTAGCTAGAAAAAAGCCGGTTAAAAAAGATAAGGGATATACAGCTGAACATATTACCGTTCTAGAAGGATTAGCTCCAGTTCGTAAAAGACCCGGTATGTATATTGGTAATACAGCAGCTACTGGATTGCATCATTTAATCTGGGAAGCTGTTGATAATGGCATTGATGAAGCAATGGCTGGTTTTGCTGATACTATCGAAGTATTTTTGTTACCAGAAGGTAAAGTATCTGTAACAGATAATGGACGTGGTATTCCAGTTGAAAGACATAAGGTGAGTAAGAAGTCAGCTTTAGAAACAGTTATGACTACTTTACATGCTGG
>DAOVVF010000126.1 GCA_030632225.1 Candidatus Parcubacteria bacterium | reverse complement strand
GGAATAATAATTCCACAAGAAGCTAAAATAGGGATAACTACCATAGATGTTCTATTACCAGCTAAACCACCAACAGAATGCTTGTCAGCTACTAAACCAGGAAAAGTTAGTGTTTCACCTGTTTCAGCCATAGCTTTAGTCATATAGTATAATTCCTGATTAGTATACTTATGCATAAAGCCAGAGGCTACAAAGTAAGTGGTTTCAGTTCTAGTTAATACACCATTAGCTATGTCAGAAAATATTTGATAGAAATCATCATATGTAAGTCTTTTGCCTAGTAATCTTTTTTTAATAGCTTGGACTGATTTAGCACGTTCTAGGAAACTAACTTCTACTATAGTTTCATCAGGTATACTAACTCTTTCCCAGATATCTTTGTATAATCCTATCTGGCCTGCTTTAACTCTTTTAGAAGTAGTATTAGCTTCAGCAATTACTTCTTTTTTTTGCCAGGCTATTTTTATCTTATCACCAGCTCTAATACCATAACGAACAGCTTCTTCGTTATTAAGTAAGGCAATATTAGATTGCCCTGTTTTAATATCTAGTTTTTTTATCTTAAGATAATATGACATTATAGTTTAATTACTTGGCCAGCTTTTATTGGTTTATCATTATTAGTATCTTTTGGCTTAGGTTTTTCTTTAGCTTTATCCTCTTTCTTTATATTCATAGCTTCAGCTAAACTAATAAATTCTTCTTTAGGCTCTTCTTTTTTAGCAGAAGTTATTTTAATGCTAGAAGGGGCAGGTATTTTACCAGCTTTAGAAAGACTTAAGCATTCCTTACAATATATTGGTCTAGTAGGATCTGGTTTAAAGTTTAACTCTGTTTCTTTACCACAGAAATCACAATTAGCTTGAGTTATAATTG
Source organism: Candidatus Parcubacteria bacterium (assembly GCA_030632225.1). Classification (GTDB taxonomy): domain Bacteria; phylum Patescibacteriota; class Patescibacteriia; order UBA1558; family GWA2-36-10; genus DAOVVF01. The sequence continues at coordinate 1,455 of DAOVVF010000126.1, read as the reverse complement.
GTTTTTTAGCTCTAAATGTTGATCTTTTACCACTACCAGCTGGTCCAGCACTAATTTCTCGATGAGCTTGAGCAGACTCTTCTAATCTAGCTTCACTCCATCTACTTATCTTTTCTTCAATAATATCTCTTGGTTTAGCATATCTTTCTCTAGATACACGTATAATACTATCTCTAATCTTGTCAGCACCAGTAGGCATACCCAAAGGTTTTAAGGTATGAGCTGAAAAAGCATCTGAAGTAACTCCATCTATCATCAATTTTAAATAAATTTCAAACTTAGATAGGTTTACTAAATCTTCCTGAACAAAAGTAGGATAAAATTCTTTTTCCAATACTTCAGCATCAGCAGCACCAACTCTAAAAATTATTAAAGTACCAACATTACCAAAGACAGCAGCTTGAACAGACTCTTCTACTTGTTCTATATACTGATGAGCTATAGTTAAGTTTAATCTGTATTTTCTAGCTTCTGATAATATATTAGCAAAAGATTCTGTAGCAAAACTTTGAAACTCATCAACATAGAGATAGAAATCTTTACGTTCTGCTTCTGGAGTATCTATTCTACTCATAGCTGCTAATTGAATCTTAGTAATCATCATAGCACCTAGTAAGGCTGAATTATCTTCACCAACTCTACCTTTAGAAAGGTTTAATAGTAGTATCTTTTCTCCATCCATTATATCCCTTAAGGAAAAAGAAGATTTAACCTGACCTAGAATATTTCTAATTAAAGCAGAAGAAAGAAAACGACCAACTTTATTTTGTATAGGGGCAATAGCTTCGGCTTGAAAACGATCAGGGTATTTAGAATATTCATCTACCCAAAAGGCTTTGACTACTGGATCAGATATCTTATCAACTACCTTTAGTCTAAAGGTTTTGTCAGTTAACATTCTCATAATACCCAACAAAGTAGAGCCAGGATATTCTAATAGTGCTGATATAGCATGATGTAGGACATATTCTAATCTAGGGCCCCAGGAATCAGCCCAGATCTTCTTAAAAACACCAATTAAACCTGAAACTACTAAATGTCTTTGCTCAGGATTAACACTTTCTAAAACATTAAAAGCAATTGGAAAGTTTAAATCAGACGGATTAAAGTAAACAACATCATTAACTCTACTAGTAGGAATAAAATTAATGACTCTTTCTACTAATTCACCATGAGGATCAACTACACAAACTCCTTTATTATTTCTAATATCTTGGATAATCATATGCTCTAAGACATTAGACTTACCCATACCTGTTTTACCAATAAAATACATATGACGACGTCTATCATCAGTTTTAATGCCAAACTTTACATTAGAATTGCGGTAATTAGTTTCAGCAAATGTTATTACTTTTTTATCATCTTCAATTTCCATATTATCCTGTTGGTAAATTAGGTGGTGGACTACCTTTTTGAGTAGCACCTACATTAGATTTATCTTTAGCAACTTTT
>DAOVVF010000050.1 GCA_030632225.1 Candidatus Parcubacteria bacterium | reverse complement strand
GTTAGATAAACAGCACTACTTTAAAGGTTTAAATGTTTTAATTCAAGCTATTAACAAGATGAAAGATAATGATGACTTTAGGGTTTTAGTAGTTGGCGACGGAGATTTAAGAGATAGCTATGAATCTTTAGTAGAAGGTTTAGGTTTAAGTAGAAAAATTATCTTTGTTGGTTTTGTACCTGATAATATGCTGCCTAAGTTCTATAACACATCTGATATGTTAGTTTTACCTTCTACTGATAAGTCAGAAGCTTTTGGTATTGTATTACTAGAAGCTATGTCTTCTGGTATACCAGTTATTTCTTCTGATCTTTCTGGAGTTAGATCAGTAGTTGATAAACAAAAAACAGGTTTATTAGTTAAAACAGGTAATGTAGATAAGTTAGTTCAAATGATCAAGTATTTATTAAAGAATTCTAGACAAGCTAAATTATATGGTAAAACTGCCAGAGAAAAAGTAGTTAAAAACTATACCTGGGAAAAATTAGGTCGTAAACTAGAAAGTGTTTTAAAAAGTGTTAAATGAAGATAGGTATTATATCAAATATTTATCCCCCTTTTATCAGAGGCGGAGCAGAAGTAATTGCTGCTATGCAAGCAGAAGGCTTGAAAAAGAACTGGCAGCATGTTTTTGCTATTTCTACTAGACCTAATAATGTTAAAGTAATTGGAGCTCCGTTATTTGAGATAGATTTTGCTAAGATTTCTCATGATGAAATAAATGAAGTAAGTGTTTTTCGCTTTACTCCTTTTAATATATATTACTATTTAGATGACTTTAAGCATCCAGGCTTTATTCGTTTTATCTGGCATATACTAGATATCTTTAATTTATTTTCCTATTTTGCTATTAAAAAGATTTTAGCCAAAGAAAAGCCTGATGTAATTATTACTCATAATATAATGGGTATAGGTTTTTTAATACCATTACTATTACGTAGATTAAAGATAAAGCATGTGCATGTAGTACATGATGTTCAATTAGTTAGTCCCTCTGGTTTAATTCTTCAAGGCAAAGAAAATGCTGCTGAGCACAAGTTTTTTAAATACTTAGGCTATATTAAATTAATGAAGAAGCTATTTGCTTCACCAGCTGTAGTTATATCTCCTTCTAAGTTTCTTTTAGATTTCTATAACAAGCATAATTTCTTTCCTAAGTCTAAGAAAGTAGTCTTAGCTAACCCTACTAAAGGCTTGATGAATATAAAGAATATTAATAGCTATAGTCTAGAAGTATTGTATTTAGGACAGATTAATAAAGCTAAAGGAGTCTTAGAATTAATTAAAACGGTTAAAGGAATAAATATAAAGCATATTAATTTGCATGTAGTTGGAGTTGGTACTGAATTTAACAAAGCTAAAGAATTAGGCAAGAGAGATAAGAGAATAAAGTTCCATGGCTGGCTAAGACACGGATCTTTAGTTTCTTTGTTAGCTAAAGCAGATGTATTAATAGTACCTTCTTTATGCTATGAAAATTCTCCAGCAGTAATATCGGAAGCTTTAAGTATGGGTATGCCTGTAGTAGCTGCTGATATTGGCGGAGCTGCTGAATTAATTACAGAGGGTAAGAATGGTTGGAAATTTCCAGCAGGTGATTTTAACAAACTAAGACAAATTATTCTAGGTTTGTATAAACAAAGAGATAAATTAGCTTTAATGAAAGAGAATTGTCAGAATAGTGTTAAAGATTTAGAAGTAGATAAATATACTGAGAAGTTATTAAGCATAATCAATGAGTAAAGCCAAGAAGTACAATATTATTCTATTAATACTTTGTCTAGTTTTCTTTGTAGGCTATAGTTTTTTAGTATTGTCTACCTGGTTACCTAATTATTTAGATTTAAAGCATTTTATTTTTAATTGGCCTGATGCTAATGCTAATTACTTTTTTGCCAGCTTATTTGCTAGTACTGACGCATTATTTCTTTTTGAACCTTTAAATGAGATTACCAGTAATTTAATACACACTAGAAGTATTAATGTCTTAGATGCTAATTTAGTACCAGTTACTTTTCTACCAGCTTTGTTTCTATTTGGTTTATCAGCTAAAGTATTAGGTTCTGTTGGTATATTATTCTTAAGCCCATTATTAGCAGTATTAACAGGCTATTTAATCTATCGTTTAACTTACTATATCTTTAAAGATTTAGATATCGCTTTTTTAACAGCTTTACTCTTACTAGCATTAGCTCCTTGGTTTTACTTTGCTAATGTAGTTATGCTACCAACTATTCTATTTATCTTTCTAGTTAGTTTAGGTTTCTTTTGCTTAGCTAATAGTTTGTTAAAAAGAGATAAGAATAACTTTTGGTGGTTTTGTTCTACTTTAGTCTTAAGTACAGCTATAGTAGTCAGACCGACAGAAATAGTTTGGTTAACTTTGTTAACTATAGTAGTACTATATGTTAAAAGACATCATTTAAACTTCAAGAGAATATTTATTAGCTTCTTAGTACTAGCTACAGTTGTTTGGTTATTTTTATGGGGTAATAATATAGTATATGGAGATTATTTATCTTTTGGCTATTTAAATTTACAATCTAATACACTTTCTCCAGAGTTTAATGGGCACAGTGGTAGCTTCTTAGATACCATTAAGTTATTAATTATCCCCTTTGGTTTTGATTTAGCTTTAATTGCTAAGAATTTTGTTAAATATTTTTTAGTAATTATATTATACCAAGTACTATTTGCTGGCGGAGGATTAATACTAATGCTATTTAACGACAGAGTTAAATATGCTTGGAAAAAGTATTTTCTCTTAACTCCTTTTATCTTTTTAATTATTTTACTTTTCTATGGTTCATGGAATTTAGCAGATCCTTTAGTTAAAGAATTAAATAAAATTAGTATTTCATATGTCAGATATTTTATGCCACTATATATCTGGATACTACCTTTAGCAGCTTATGGCTTAAAGAAATTGTTCTACAGTAAAAACAAAGTTAGTAAATTAGCTTTGTATACTATTACAGCAGTTATTATGATTTCATCAATTAGATTCTCTTTCTATTCTACATATGATGGACTATTTGCTACGCAAGAAACTTTACAAGAATATTACTATCAGTTTAAACAAGTAAAAGAAATAGTACCTCAAGATAGTATTATCATTACAGAAAGAAGTGACAAGCTCTTTTTTCCTTACTACAAAGTAATAGCTCCTCAAGGAGACTTACCTTTGTGGTCTAGAGTAGCTAATTTAGAATTACCAATATATTACTATACTACTAAATCAGATACAGAACTGCTAATTGACCAAAACAAGGCTAATCAAGTAAACTTAAATATGGAAAAAGTAGGGGATATATGGCATAATTTTAGATTATATAAAATAATTAACCAATAGGTATATGGACTGTATCTTTTGTAAAATTATAGATAAAGAAATACCAGCTAGAATAGTCTATGAAGATGATAAATATCTAGCTTTTCTGGATATTAATCCAGTTAACAAAGGTCATACTTTAGTTATTCCTAAAGATCATGTAGCTACTTATAGTGAGCTTGATAATGAACAAGCAGCTGATATGGCTAAGAAAGCACATCAATTAGCTCCGCAGATTGTACAAGCTTTAGGTGCTAAAGGTTTTAATCTTTGTTTGAATAACGGTTCTGTAGCTGGACAGATTATTGATCATGTTCACTTTCATATCATTCCTCGTTTTGGTGGTGATAACTTACAACTCTGGCCAGGTAAAGAAGAGGAAATAGATTTGTTAGATGAGACTTTTAGTAAATTAAAAGAAATTAAATGAAACTATTAATTACTGGTGGAGCTGGATTTATTGGCTCTAACTTTATCATTTATTTGTTAAACAAATATCCTAATTACAAAGTAGTTAATTTGGATTTGTTAACTTATGCTGGTAATTTAGATAACCTAAAGTCTGTAGAGGATAACTCTAATTATACTTTTGTTAAAGGAGATATTGGAGACTATAATCTAGTAACTAAGTTAGTTAAAGATAACAAGATAGATATAATTGTTCATTTAGCTGCTGAATCTCATGTAGATAGATCAATTACTGGGCCAGATCCTTTTGTTACTACTAATGTACTAGGTACACATAATTTACTAAAGATTGCTTTAGAGAATAATTTGAGATTTCATCATGTTAGTACTGATGAAGTTTTTGGGTCTTTAGGAGATAAAGGAAAGTTTACTGAAGAAACAGCATATAATCCTCGTAGTCCTTACTCTGCCTCTAAAGCTTCTTCCGATCATTTAGTAAGAGCTTACTACCATACTTTTGATTTACCCATTACAATTAGTAATTGTTCTAATAACTATGGACCTTTTATGAATATAGAAAAGTTTATTCCTTTGTTCATCACTAACCTATTACAAGATAAAAAAGTACCTTTGTATGCTGAGGGTAAGAATATTAGAGATTGGTTATATGTAGAAGATCATTGTTCAGCTTTAGATATTATAATCCATAAAGGTAAGATAGGAGAAACATATTTAATTGGCGGTGATTCAGAAAAAAGTAATATAGCCATTGCTAAACTATTAGTTAAAGAATTAGGTCATACTGAAGATATGATTGAGTCTGTGAAAGACAGGCTAGGTCATGATTACAGGTATGCTATAGACTACAGTAAGTTAAAGAAAGAATTAAAGTGGGAGCCTACTGTTAACTTTGATCAAGGAATTAAGAAAACAATTGAGTGGTATAAGAATAATAAAGAATGGTGGGAGAAATAAATATATGATCCATATTTCATATAAAATTAAAGAATCGCAAGTACATGGAATTGGTATTTTTGCTGATCAAGATATTAAACAAGCGACCAACTTG
>DAOVVF010000046.1 GCA_030632225.1 Candidatus Parcubacteria bacterium | reverse complement strand
TTAACCTGGCAATCTATATATAGTGAACTATATTTTCCTAAAAAGCATTGGCCAGCTTTTAGTACTAAAGATTTTGATATAGCTATTGATGAATTTAATAGCAGACAAAGGCGTTTTGGCGGTAATTAGATGTATGCTATAATACAATAACCAATAATTAACCTAATAATATGAAAAAAAGAAAAAAGAATAAGCTAAAAAGACTAGGCAGTAGCCCAGTTTTTATGATACTTTTGATCCTTATTTTCGCTTTAAGTCTAGCTTTAATAATAAGAAATACTCAAAATCCTGAGAATAAATACAATTTGTCTTCATTAACAGGTTTAGTTAGTTCTTTAGGAGAATTAGATGAGCCTGCTAAAATAGTTAAATTTAGTTCTGCAGATGAGTTTAAAGAATATTTAGAAAAAGCTGGTGAATCAGCTCCTTTTGGTTTTGGTATTAATAGAGGATTTGCTGTAGAACCAATGTTAGATCAAGATGTAATGCTTAGCGAAGCAGTAGGCAGAGGTGGAGGCGGTGAAACAGCAGATAGAGTATCAGCTACTAATGTACAAGTAGTTGGCATTGATGAACCTGATTTAGTTAAAACAGATGGACAAGAAATATATTTTTCTAATGAATTATTCTATGGTCCTGTTTTTAGATCTGGACCAGGGTTAATAAATGCTGAAATTGGAATGCCTGCTAGATATTCTGATTTAGAAACTAATTTAATAGATGCTTGGCCAGTAGATGACTTAAAAATTGATTCTAGTATAGAAGCTAGTGGTAATTTACTATTATCAGATAATACTTTAGTAGTTTTTGATAACAGAACTAATAAGGTATATGGCTATGATGTTAGTGACAAGATTAATCCAAGTAAGAAATGGACTATTAGATTAGAAGACAATACATATATACTTACTTCAAGATTATATAATAATGAAATATATATAGTTACCAGTACTAGAGTTAACCCTATAACACCTTGCCCTATCAGGCCTTTATTTGTCGATGACAGAGCTCTTGATATAGCTTGTAGTGATATATATCATCCAGTGCCATATATTCCTTCTGATAGTACTTTAACTGCTATGAAGATAGATATTAACTCTGGAGAAGTAAAAGATACTGTTTCTTTCCTATCAGCTAGTTATTCTTCTATTATCTATATGTCTCCTGAATCTTTGTATGTTACCTACAATCATAGTATTAACATGTTAGATTTTATGCTTGATTTTATCCAATCAGAAGCTACTGACCTATTTCCTGTAGAATTAACTATTAAATTAAGCAAGATCAATAATTATGATATTAGTCCGCAAAGTAAAATGACTGAGTACAGTATTTTAATGGACCAATATATGAATTCTCTTGATAAGGATGAAAGATTAAGGATAAATAATGAAATGGAGAATAGAATGATAGAGTACTACAAAAAACATATGAGGAATATTGTAAAGACAGAAATAGTTAAGATAGATCTTGATAGTTTAGATGTAAAAGCTAATGGTAATGTACCAGGTACTCCTTTAAATCAATTTTCTTTAGACGAGTATCAAGGGCATTTAAGAATAGCTACTACTATTTCCGGTAATTTCTTAGTTAATACTGAAAGTGCTAATGATGTTTATGTGCTCGACAAGAATTTAAAGATTAAAGGTTCTGTTCTAAATTTAGGTTTAGAAGAAAGAATCTATTCTGTTAGATTTATAGCTGACAAAGGCTATTTAGTAACCTTTAGACAAATAGATCCTTTCTATGTCTTAGACTTATCTAATCCTAGTAGACCACAAATGAAAGGAGAATTAAAGATTCCTGGTTATTCTTCTTACTTGCATCCAATTAAGGAAAATAAGATATTAGGTATTGGTAAAGAAGGTTCTCAGTTAAAACTATCTTACTTTGATGTATCTAATCCAGCAGATCCTAAAGAAATAGATAAATATACTTTAGATGAATATCACTCTGAATCTTTGTATGATCATCATGCTTTCTTACAAGATGACAAACATCAAGTATTCTTTTTACCAGGTACTAAAGGAGCCTATATCTTTTCCTATGCTAATGACAAGTTAGAATTAGCTAAAGCTATTAGTCAAACTAATACTAAAAGAGCTGTCTATTTAAATGACTATATGTATATTATTGGACAGAATGACATAATTGTCTTAGATGAATCAAACTGGGAAAGAGTTAATGAACTAGATTTAAATGAATAATTATTCTGTTAAAAGTAAAGAACAGAAAGATTACTATAACAAAACGGCGGAAAAGTATGATCAATGGCATGTTGAACCAAACAGTGCTAAAGTTGTTGATACTTGGAATTTTAATAACTTAAAAAAGTTTCTAAAAGGTAGAAAAATAGAACGTTGTTTAGATTTAGGTTGTGGTACAGGTAGGCTGAGTAATGAGTTGTTAGAGATATCTAAAGAAGTCTATGGTGTTGATCAGTCTAATGAAGTACTAAAGATAGCTAAACAAAAATATCCTCAATTAAAATTAAGTTGTGCTGAAGTTATTAAGCTACCATATCAAGATAATTATTTTGATATGGTAATTATTAATGGTTCTTTGCATCATTTTTTTGCTGTTAAAGAGACATTAAAAGAAAGCTATAGAGTATTAAAGCCTAATGGTGTATTTATACTCCTAGGAGAGCCTAATAAACAGTTTATGAAGCTATATAATCCTTTTTTCTATATCTGGATCATAGATAGACTATTAATTAAATTATTTAGTAAAAGTATAGCTGAAGAATTAATAGAGCCTGATGCTGAGAAATATATACCTAAAGTATTAAAAAAACAGATTACTAAAACAGGATTTGACCTAAAACAATATTATACTTATGATTACTTTAGTAGATGGGAAAATGAAAAATGGTTAAGTAAATATGCTAAGTATCTAGAATGGGAACATAAATATTTAGCTAAACTATTTAAAAACTTAGGCATGGCTATACAATGCTTTGCTATTAAGAGATAATATGATAAAGAAAATTGCAGTATTAAGCGGAGGACAAAGCTCTGAAAGAGAAGTTGCTTTAAGGTCTGCTACAAATATAGTAGATATTCTTAAAGAAAAATATACTGTAGAGCTATTTGATTTACCAAAGGAGTTAGATAAGTTTTTAAAAGAGTATAAAGAATATAGTGTTGCTATTCCTGTTTTTCATGGTCCTGGAGGAGAAGATGGAGTAGTACAAGGCTTTTTAAAGACTCTAGGTATACCTTTTATCTTTTCAGATGTAGAAGCTCATGCTGTTGCTATGAATAAATATTTAACTAAACAATTAGTAGAACAAATAGGTATATTAACACCTAAGAGTAAATTACTACTTACTAAAGAAAAAATTAAATATGAAAAGCCTGTAGTTATTAAACCAGAACCAGGTGGTAGTTCTATTGGTATTAATATAGTTAATAGTCAATCAGAACTAGATAAAGCTTTAGAACAAGCATTTAAATATGCTAATAAGGTATTAATAGAAGACTATATTCAAGGAGATGAATTTACTATAGCAGTAATAGAAGAGGCTAAACAGACTAAAGCTTTGCCTGTTATCCAAGTAATTTCTAAGAATAAGTTTTTTGATTATCAAAGCAAGTATGATGCTAATTTAGTAGATGAGGTTTGTCCAGCACAGATAGATAATATTTTAGCTAAGAAATTACAAACTTTAGGTATTAAAATACATCAATTACTAGGAGTTAGACACTTAAGTCGTTCTGATTTTATAGTAGCGAACAATAAGATATACTTTTTGGAAATAAATACTATTCCTGGTATAACTAAAGAATCATTATTACCTAAAGCTATAAAGGCTGCTAATAAGGATTTTCTAGCCTTATTAGAGGATTGGATCAATTCTGTCTAGGGCTTGTCAAAATTTCAGATTATGCTAAAATAGTTGCACTTATGAGTAAATACAAAAAGGTAGTTAGTAGAGGACAAGTAACCACTACTAAAATACGTACAACATTTGCATTTATCATCTTACTGGCAATTTTTGCCGGTTTTATTATTTACCCTAAAGCACCAGGCTGGTTTGGTAATTTTAAGGTACATCTAGGCTTAGATTTGCAGGGTGGTACTCATTTAGTCTACCAAGCTGATGTTTCCGATCTAGATGATCAGCAAAAAAAAGAAGGTGTAGAAGCTCTTAGAGATGTAATTGAGCGTAGAATTAATATATATGGTGTTTCAGAACCAATAGTTCAAACTAACTACAGTGGAGAGAATTATCGTATAATTGTTGAATTAGCTGGTGTTAAAGATGTTAATGAAGCTATTAAAATAATTGATAGAACACCATCTTTAGATTTTAGAACCGAAGGCAGTATAGAAATTAATGAAGAATTAGAAGAAGATATTGTTAAAAATAAAGCTCAAGAAATATTAGATAGAGTTTTAGCTGGAGAAGATTTTACTACTTTAGCTGATGAATATAATGAAGATCCTGGTTCTAAAGATATTGGAGGAGATTTACCATGGGTTACTAAAGGTACTTTTGTACCAGAATTTGATAAAGCTATTTTTGGAGATCTAAAAGTAAATCAAATATCTTCTGAATTAATTGAATCTCAATTTGGTTATCATATTATTAAAAAGCTAGAAGAAAGATTAAATGATGACGGTGAAATAGAAGTACATGCAGCTCATATACTATTCCAGAAAAAAGATGCTGATTTAAACTGGGTTGTAACAGGTTTAGGCGGTAAACATGTTAACAAAGCTCAACTAAGTTTTCAACAGAATACTCAAGAACCAATGGTTCTATTAGAGTTTAATGACGAAGGCAAAGATATATTTGCTCAATTAACTGCTGATAATATTGGTAAGCCGATTGGTATTTTCTTAGATGATATATTAATTTCTGATCCAATAGTCCAGGAACCAATTAAAGATGGTAACGCTCAGATATCAGGACGTTTTAGCATAGATGAAGCTAAACAATTAGTTAAAGATTTAAATTTAGGTGCTTTACCAGTACCAATAGAGTTAATTAGTCAGCAAACTGTTGGAGCTAGTCTGGGGCAAGAATCTGTTCAGAAATCATTACTAGCCGGTCTTATTGGCTTAATTGCAGCCGCTTTATTTATGTTACTATTCTATCGTTTACCTGGTTTAATAGCTGTTATTACTTTAGCTATTTATGCTCTTATTACTTTAGCTATTTTTGAAATAATTCCAGTGGTAATGACTTTAGCTGGTGTAGCAGGCTTTATTCTATCGATTGGTATGGCGGTAGATG
>DAOVVF010000031.1 GCA_030632225.1 Candidatus Parcubacteria bacterium | reverse complement strand
CGCTTGCCACCTTCGTATTACCGCTGCTGCTGGCACGAAGTTAGCAGTGGCTTATTCTTCAGGTACCGTCACAAATTCGTCCCTGATAAAAGATCTTTACACCCCGAGGGGCTTCTTCGATCACGCGGCATTGCTCCTTCAGACTTTCGTCCATTGAGGAAGATTCTCGACTGCAGCCTCCCGTAGGAGTCTGGGCAGTGTTTCAGTCCCAGTGAGGCGGGTCATGCTCTCACACCCGCTACCCGTCATAGCCTTGGTAAGCAGTTACCTTACCAACAAGCTGATGGGCCATAGGCTCCTCTCCATCCGATAAATCTTTACATGGGAATGACTTTCGTCCCCCCATGCCTATTGGGTATTATTCCAGATTTCTCCGGGTTATGCCCAAGACAGAGGTAGATTACCAATGTGTTACTCTCCCGTTTGCCATGCGAGCAAGCTCGCATTCGACTTGCATGCCTTAAACATGCCGCCAGCGTTCACCCTGAGCCAGGATCAAACTCTCATTTATAAGTTTGAGTTAGACTCAAATATTGTAAGTGTTTTAAAAAACACAAAAAAATTAAAAATTCGACTAAAAGCTTTTCACTTTTAAATTGTTAAATTCTTAGATTGTCAAATAACCTTTCTTAATATCAAGAAAAAACAGGAATACCCAATATTTTAGGTACTTCTGTCTTTCCTTGAAGATGCAACTCTACTTTTTTAATTTGCTATGTTTGCTTTTGAATACGTTAATTATTCTATGCTTCGGTATTTTATATGAAAAGAGGGGATTTGTCAAGACCTTTGCTTACTCTCCTTATCCCGCCACTTCTTTATTTCTCCATGATTACCAGATAAGAGTACTTTAGGCACTTTTAAACCTTTAAACTCCTCTGGTCTAGTATATTGAGGATACTCTATATTAAACTCTTTAGTTTGCTTGTTATACGCTGCAAAAGACTCTTCTCTAACTGATTCTGCTTTACCAACTACGCCTGGTACCAATCTAGCTACAGAATCTACTATACAAGCAGCGGCTAATTCTCCACCGGTTAAAATAAAGTTGCCTAAGGATATTTTCTCATCAACAAACTTATCAATTCGAGAATCAATTGATTCATAGTGGCCAGCTATTAATATTAATCTTTTGTACTTAGCTAATCTTTTAACTTGGTTCTGGTCAAGGGTTTTTCCCTGAGGAGAAAGTAATATTACTCTAGTATTTTTATTTTTTCGTTTGTAAACTTTCTGCAGAGTTTTATAAACAGGTTCTATTTGTATAACCATGCCAGGACCACCACCATAAGGAGTATCATCTACTGTTTTTCTCTTATCACTAGTCTGTTCTCTAATATCATGCGTCTTAATATTAATTAACTTTTTTTTCTGAGCCTTATCTAAAATAGAGCAGTTAAAATAACTGTCCAAGCTGTTAGGAAAAATTGTTAGGATATCAAATTTCATATTTCTAAGATACTACAAAACTAAAGAAAAAGAAAGAAGCTCCGTAGGGAGCTTCTTTCTTTTATCAAATAACTTTTATAATTTTAGATCATCTACATCTTCGGTAGTAGCTTTAGGTTTTCTTTCTCTAGGAGCTCCACCTTCTTTTTCTGGCTCATAAACTTTCAAGTTTACATAGGAATTATTTCTGTTACCTATGATTCTCAAAAGAGTACGAAGAGCTCTAGCAGTTTGACCTTGCTTACCGATGATCTTACCCATTTCTTCTGGGTTTACCTTTAATGTCAAAAGTACGCCTCTTTCATCGATTTCTCTTTCGACTACTACGTCTTTTGGATTGTCAACGATCTCTTTAACAATCGTTTCTAAGAATTCTTTGTCTTGCATGTCTTTATGGTTAATGATCTTACTGTTGTTCTTACTGAACAACGTTAAATTAATATACAACTATATTTATTTCTTGTCAATCTCTGGTTTAGTTTCTTCTTTCTTCTCTTCAGACTTAGCCTCTTCTTTAGGAGCTTCTTTCTTTTTTTCTTCTACTGGCTTTTCTTCTTCTTTAGGAGCTTCTTTCTTTTTTTCTTCCTTCTTGTCTCCATCTTTAGCTTTTTTCATTCTGGCAGTTCTTTTCTTGCTAATAGCTACTGCTTTAGCCTTCTTGCCTTCTATTAATTTTTCTTTAAGCAAAAGATTATGAACTACATCTGAAGTTTGTGCACCATTATCTAACCAATGTTTAATACGCTCTACTTTTAATTCAGCCTTCTTAGTATGAGGATCATATGTGCCTAAATTCTCTAAATAATCTCCATATGTATCTTTAGTTTTTTCAGAAACAACCACACGGTATAGTGATTTTTTCTTACGGCCAACTCTAGCAAATCTAATAGTTAACATCTTTTATTCTTCGTCTATTAATTATTATGTATAACGGGCTCTATCTTACTATATTAGTATATATTTGTCAATATGACTGGACTTTCTTAGCTCTTTGAGTATATAATTATATACATCTTTATAACTAAGAAAGGAATAAAATGTCAGAAAATTTAAAAATTGGTTTTATTGGGCAAGGCTTTATTGGTAAAAATTATGCTGATGATTTTGAAGCTAGAGGCTATCAAGTTATTAGATATGATATTGATAAGTATAAAAACAATGGAGAACAGATTAAAAACTGTAGCATTATTTTTATAGCTGTGCCTACTCCAACTACTCCTAATGGTTTTGATTATAGTATAGTTAAAGAAGCTTTGGGCTTAGTCAAAGAAAATAGTACGGTAGTTATTAAATCTACTTTAAAGGTAGGTACTACTGATAGTCTACAACAAGAGTTTCCTAGTTTAACTATTATGCACTCCCCAGAATTTTTAAGGGAAACTAGTGCGGCTGAAGATGCTAAACATCCACAAAGAAATATTGTTGGTATTACTGATATTGATAATAAAGCGTTGTATGCTAAAGCTGAAGAAGTTATGAAAATATTAGCTAAGGCTCCTTATGAATTAATTACTAGTGCTAGAAATGCTGAAATGATTAAATACGGTGGTAATTGCTTTCTTTATTCAAAGGTTATATTTATGAATATGCTTTATGATCTAATTAAAGAATATAATCTAGACTATGAAGTAATTAAAGAAGCTATGGTGCGTGACAAAAGAATTGGTGATAGTCATATGAACATTCTTCATCAAAGCGGTAGGGGAGCTGGTGGTCATTGTTTTATAAAAGACTTTGAAGTATTTATTAAAATGTTAGAAGAAAAAAAATTAATGGAGCAAAAACAAGCTACAGAAGCCATACGTAATCTTAATCTAAAATATCTTAAAGATAGTAATAAAGACTCTGACTTAGTAAAAGGAGTCTACGGCGAATAAAAGAAAAAGCTCTATACCGATATACGGAATAGAGCTTTTTGAATTTCACTTTAGAAAGTGTAGCTCCCTTATGTCACCAAACCTGACGGATTGAAATGGCTTACCATTTTTGTCTCGGATGCAAATCTTGCGTGATTGGGGAAAAACCATAATGGTTCCCAAATTAACTTCAACGATGTTTTCTACCATAATCACTTCTCCGCCTGGCTTTTTCTGCTCCTCTGGTTGGGGTATAACCAACTTAATTATATCAACGCCTTGCTCCTGCAAAAGCTTGGAAATCTCCACCTCATCTGTAATAACTTCAGATGAGGCTGCTTGTGCCTCTGGCATAAGGCCTCCTTTGCTAAAGGGATGAAAAGAACTAAGGGTGCTCCCCCTGAACAACTATTTATATTAAGATAATTAGATATATTTGTCAATTATTCTTTAGAGGCTATTTCATCAGCTTCATCAAAACTCATTGATAGTAAGCTGGAAATACCATCATTACCCATAGTTACTCCATAGATAATTTTAGCTTGATGCATAGTAGCTCTGTTATGAGTTATAGCTATAAACTGAGTTTTACTTGATAACTCATCTAAGATACCTACAAAACGAACTGAGTTAGCTTCATCTAGGGCTGCGTCTACTTCATCTAAAGCTACAAAGGGTGCTGGGTTGTTAGCAATAATAGCACAGATTAAAGCAATAGAAGTTAAAGCTTTTTCTCCACCCGATAGCATATTAATACTAGATAGTTTTTTACCTGGAGGAGTTGCTTTTATATCAATGCCATAGGTTTTAGTAATTTTAACTTCTTTAGTTTCCTCTTCATCATCTTCTTCTTCACTGGTTTCTTTGACTTCTGTGATGTTAAGAATTAATTCAGATTTACCACCATTAAATAATTTTTTAAAGTATTTTTCAAATAATTTGTTGATGCTCTTAAATGATTTATCAAATTGAGAAGATATAGAATTATCTAAATCTTTAATTACTTTTTCTAAACGATTAATAGCTTCATTTAAATCATCACTTTGTTCTTTAAGGAATTGATATCTGTCATTTACTTCTTTGTATTCAGCCACCACTGCTTGATCAATGCCACCAATTACTTGTAATTGATTCTTTAAGCTGTTAATTCTTTGTTTGGTCTCTTCAGTATTTAAAGATTTAACTTCTTTAACTTTTAAACCAGCTATTTCTTCACTAATTTCTTTATCTAATTCTTCTTGTTTAGTTTCAAAACGAGCTAATTCTACTTTAACTTCGTTGAGTTCGTTGTTTTTGATATTAAAGCTGTGTTGAACTTCTCTGAATTTCCTTTGAGCTTCTACTAAAGTGCTTTTCTTCTTTTCTTCCTGCTCATTAAAATCTTTAATCTCTTGTTCTATCTTATCTGCTTCTGTCTCTTTAGTTTTAATTTGTTCCACTAGCTTATTAAGTTGTCCGCTAGTATCTTCTTGGTTGTTGTTATCTTCTAATTGTTTTAATTCATCTCCATCTTTCTTAATAGCTTCTTCTAGCTGTTTTATTTCATTGGCCACTAAAGCTACTTTAGTACGGGCTTCACTAATTTCACCAACTAAATTATCTTTATTAACTAATAGTTTATTAAATTCCCGTTGCCAATGAGCCCTGTCCTTATCTTTATTACCTTTCAATCTCTGTGTTAACTTGTTAATCTGGCTAGTTACCTGGCCACAACTTTCTTTTAATTGCGGTAAATCTTCTAAATTATTAAAACTATCTAGAATCTTTTGAAATTCCTGCTGTTTAGTATATATATCACTTAGTTTACTAGTTATCTCTGCTGTAGCTAGATCATCTCCATTACCGTTTAATAGCTTATCTTCTAATTCTTTAAATTCTGTTAGTATAGCTTGCCGTCTGTCTTCCAGAATGTTTAATTCATTATTTAACTCTTTTAGCTTAGCTTGTTTTTCAGTTAATAGTAACTTGTTTTTACTAATATCATTTTGCAAACTCTCGGCTTGTTTTTTGTACCAAACTAAATCACTTCTGCCTTCATAAATTAATTTCAAGTCAGCCTGTCCTTCTAGAATAGTCTTTTCTTTAATTAAGGTATTTAATTCCGTTTGAGCCTGACTAAGTTTATTTTGCAACAATTGAAAGTTATCTTGCCGAGAAGAAGATTTTTCCTCTTTTTCCAGTTGAGTTTGTAATTCTACTAATTGCTGGTTTAAGTCTGCTACTTCTGTTTGGATGCTGTTAAACTTCTTCTGGCTTACTGATAGATCTTTATTAATATTGTTGCTAAGAAAACTATAGTAATCTGTTTTAATTTCTTTTAACTCTGTTTCTATCTTTTCTCTTTTTTCTAATTTTTTAACTTGTCTAGTTAAACTACGTAAACGAGGTTCTAATTCTGTTAAAATTTGACCTGTTTGCTGTAGATTATTTTTAGCAGAGGTTAATTTGTTAATAGACTGGTCTTTCTTAATCTGAAATTGTCTAACACCAGTAGCTTCATCAAAAAATTCTTTTCTTTCAGTAGGAGAAGCTGTAAGTATAGAGTCAATCATACCTTGGCCAATAACACTGTAGGTTTTTTGACCAAAATTAGCTTTAGCTAAAAGTAGCTGAACATCCAATAATCTAACTTTATTGTTGTTAACCAAATATTCACTTTCTCCATTACGATTTACTTTACGAGTAACTATTATTTGCTCATAATCAACATCTGCTATACCATTCTTGTTATTTAGAAAAAGGTCTACGCGAGCAAAACCTAAGCGAGCCTTTCTATCAGAACCAGCAAAGATAACATCTTCTGCTTTCTTGCCACGTAATGCTTTGGAACTTTGTTCACCTAATACCCAACGTATAGCATCCGCTATATTAGATTTACCAGTTCCATTAGGTCCCACTATGGCTGTTAATTCACGATTAAAAACCAACTGAGTTGGTT
>DAOVVF010000022.1 GCA_030632225.1 Candidatus Parcubacteria bacterium | reverse complement strand
TAGCTAAATTACAACAAATATGGAAAGCTAAAGATGTTAGAAATAGCATTATCTATGTTTTGGTTATTCTAGTTATTTTTAGAATAGCTGCTCATATTCCAATACCAGGTGTTGATGTTGGTGATTTAAAGAGTTTTTTTGAAGGTAATCAAGTATTAGGTTTAATTAACCTATTCTCTGGTGGAGCTATGCAAAACTTTTCAGTAGTTATGTTAGGTGTTGGTCCATATATTACAGCTTCTATTATATTCCAGCTATTAGTAATGATTGTACCTAAGCTAGAAGCTATGCAAAAGGAAGGTGAATATGGTCGTCAAAAAATTAATCAATATACTAGATTATTAACTATACCTTTAGCTGCTATTCAAGGCTATAGTTTTATACGTCTTTTTCAGAGTCAGGGAGGATTATTACTTGATTTAACTATGTTTCAGTGGATAACCACTATTACTATAGTGACAGCTGGTACAGTATTTCTAATGTGGTTAGGTGAATTAATGTCAGAAAAGCATATTGGTAATGGTATATCTTTATTAATTTTTGCTGGTATAGTAGCTGGTTTACCACAGGCTCTTAGAAATACAGTGGTTGCCTTTGATAATACTATGGTATTAAATCTAGTTATCTTTGCTTTGATTGCTTTAGTAACTATTGCTGTAATTGTTTTAATTACAGAAGGTACTAGAAATATACCTGTTTCGTATGCGAGACATATGGTGGGACAGAAAAGTGTTGGCGGTGTAAAGACTCACTTGCCTTTGAGAGTTAATCAAGCTGGAGTTATTCCTATCATCTTTGCTATTTCTATAATCTTAATCCCACCAATGATAGCTCAATTCTTTATTAATTCAGATATCATCTGGGTAGCTAATACAGCTCAATGGACCGTAGATGTGTTTAGAGATCAGGCTTTCTATGCTATTTTCTATTTTATAATGGTTGTTTTATTTACTTACTTCTATACTTCGGTTATTTTCCATCCACAACAGATTGCTGAGAATTTACAAAAGAGTGGAGGATTTATACCAGGTATTAGACCAGGTAGACATACAGCTGATTATTTAGGTACTGTTATGAGCAGGATTGTATTTACTGGTGCTTTGTTCTTAGGTGCAGTGGCTGTTTTACCATTAGTAGTTGGTCCAATTACTGGTATAGCTACTATTACTTTAGGTGGTACTAGTCTGTTAATTGTGGTTGCTGTAGTTATTGAAACAGTTAAACAAATAGACGCTCAGTTAGTAATGAGAGATTATGAAGGTTTTTAGGAAATATATTAATATTAACCCCGTCTTTTAGTAGAAAAGCGGGGTTGTTTTTATTTAGATATATAAATTGAGTAAATTAGTATATTTTGGTATAATTTCATTGTTATTAACTATTTGTAATATGATTAAAAACATTATCATTTTAGGGCCTCAAGGCTCAGGTAAAAGTACCCAAGGAGAAGTAATTGCTGATTATTTAAAAATTCAAATTGCTGCTTCTGGAGATATCTTAAGAAAAGCCATGGACGAAAAGACTGATCTAGCAAAAAAGATTAAGTCTTTTGTTAATAAGGGAGTTTTAGTACCTGATCAACATATGGTAGAAATGTTTTCCGAAGAATTAAGTAAATCGAAGTATAGTAATGGTTTTCTATTAGATGGTTTTCCTAGAAACTTGGTACAAGCAGAGGATTTAGATAAGCACCATACTATTGATAAGGTGTTTGATATTGAAATATCTGATAAAGAAGCTATCGAGCGTATCTCAGGCAGAAGAATATGTTCTAATGGACATGTCTGGCATATCAAGCACAAGCTTCCTAAAAAAGAAGGAGTTTGTGATACTTGCAAAGAAAAGTTATATAAAAGAGATGATGACAAAGAAGATATAGTAACTAAAAGATTATTTATCTATCGTCAGGAAACAGCTAAATTATTAAAATACTATATGTCTCAAGGTAAATTAGTTACTTTTAAAGGAGAGCATACTATTGGTACTATTTCCAAGAATATTTTAGATTATTTAAAGAAAGATGCTGGATAAGAAAACACCAGAAGAAATTAAAATATTAAGAGAGGGTGGTCAAAAGCTTAATAATATACTTAATCAAATAGCTAAAGAAGTTAAATCAGGTATTACAGGTATAGAATTAGATAGAATAGCAGAAGATTTAGTTAAACAAGCTGGAGGAATCCCTTCTTTTAAAAATCACAAAGGTTTTCCTAATAGCCTTTGTGTTTCAGTTAATCAGACAGTAGTTCATGGTATACCAACAGAACAAGAATTAAAAGAAGGAGATCTAGTTGGTTTAGACTTAGGTATGAAATATAAAGGATTATATACTGATATGGCCATAACAGTTGGAGTTGGTCAGATTAGTCAAGAAGCTGAACAGTTATTAAAACTTACTAAACAAGCTTTAGCTATTGGTATAGCTCAGGTTAAGCCTAATAATCATATTAATGATATAGGTACAGCTATTGAGAAATTTATCAGGCCTTTTGGTTATGGCATTGTGACAGCTTTAGCTGGACATGGCGTAGGTCGTAAAGTACATGAAGATCCCTTGGTGCCTAATTTTTCTTTAGGTAAGAAATCAGCTAAAATGTTTCCTGGTTTAGTGATAGCTATTGAACCAATGATAATCATGGGAGGCAAAGATCAGACTAAGACTAGTTCTAATGGTTGGGATGTTATTTCTTCTGATAATAGCTTAACAGCTCATTTTGAACATACTGTTGCTGTAACAGATAAAGGTCATTTAATAATTACAAATGAATAAACTATTAGGTATAGATTATGGTGACAAGAGAATAGGTTTAGCTTTAGCTGAAGCCGGTAGTTTAGCTTTGCCTTACAAAGTAATAGATAATGATAGTGTATTAGAAGAAATTAATAAAATTATTAAAGAAGAGAATATAACTACAGTAGTAGTTGGTTTACCACATAGTCTCTCTGGTAATGATAATGAAAGATTAAATATTACTAAACAATTTATTAAATACTTAGAAAATAATTTAACAGTATCTATTAAAACAGTTGATGAACAAATGACTTCTAAATTATATACTAAGCAGGGTGTTAAGAAAGATATTGATAAGCATGCTGCTACAGCTATTTTAGATACTTATTTAGCTCAAAATGATAGCTAATTTACCTAATTTAATGCTAGCTTTTATTTCTTCAGCTATTATTTCATATATTATAGCTAGATTATTGATTGTAGTAGCTAAAAAATACAATATCTTAGATTTACCTAAGGTTAGCCGAAAAATACATGATAGGCCGATTCCTTTACTAGGTGGAGTAGCTATTTATGGTGCTTGGGCTTTAGTTGTACTATTCCTACAGTTTAGTAATCAGCTATTGGATGTTAGAATGGCTTGGTCAATGATAGTTTGGTTCTTGTTAGCTGGTCTAATCTTGATTATTAATGGAGTATTAGATGATAAGTATAATTTAAAGCCTCAGATTAGTATTTGGGGACCAATAATAGCTTCTATTATAGTTATTTATGGTGGTTTAAGCATAACTCATGTTACTAATCCAACTGGTGGAGTATTTTATCTAGATACTCTATTTGTTTCTTGGTTACCTGTTATAATCACCTTCTTATGGTTAATGGGCATTACTTACACTACTAAACTATTAGATGGTGTAGATGGCTTAACACCTGGTATTGGTTTAATTGCTAGCTTAGTTATATTTGTAATTAGTCTTTCCTGGGATGTAGTAGGTTCTACTACTTCTTTACTATCTTTAACTTTAGCTGGTGCTATAGCTGGTTTCCTTATTCTAAACTGGCATCCAGCTAAAATATTTTTAGGAGAAGGTGGTAGTACTTTTATTGGTTTTTCTTTAGGGGTATTAGCCATTATCTCAGGCAGTAAAATAGCTACAGCTTTGTTAGTAATGGGTTTACCGTTATTAGATATATTTTGGGTAGTAATTAAGAGATTAAGAAAGAAACAGGCTTTCTGGAAAGGTGATAATGAGCATTTACACTTTAGATTATTAAAAGCTG
The DNA here is from genome assembly GCA_030632225.1 of Candidatus Parcubacteria bacterium. Taxonomy (GTDB): domain Bacteria; phylum Patescibacteriota; class Patescibacteriia; order UBA1558; family GWA2-36-10; genus DAOVVF01. The sequence continues at coordinate 3,220 of DAOVVF010000022.1, read as the reverse complement.
GTCTTAATCAGCGTCAGGTGGTTATCTTTATGAGTTTAGTAGCTTTAGCTTTTGGTTTAGTTTCTATCTTTTTTACTACTAAAGCTAAAATAGGTGCCCTTTTACTTTTATTAGTATTTATGTTTTTATTAAGTAGTTGGTTAAATTACAAATTAAATGAAAAAACTTAGCTGGTTATTTGTAATATTGATTATATTCTTGGTTCTGATTTTTGTAGTTAGATCAGAATCTGCTTCTGTTGCCAAGAAAATTAGTATAGGAGACAGAGTATTTAAAGTAGAAGTAGCTAATGAATTAGTTACTTTGACGCAAGGACTATCAGGTAAGGGATCTTTAGCTGTTGATGAGGGAATGCTATTTATATTTTCTGACAAGAAGATTAGAAATTTTTGGATGAAGGACATGAACTTTCCTATTGATTTAATATGGTTAGATGATAATATAGTGGTTGGTTGGCAGGAAAATATGGCTATACCTGAAGTAGGTACTAAATTAAAGAAATATCCTTCTCCTCAGCCTGTTAACAGAGTTTTGGAGATTCCAGCTAATAGTATATCAACTATGGATATACAAAAAGGTATGATTATTAATTTAGATATATGACTGAAGAACGTTGGCAAGATGTCAAACAATTAATAAATAGCACTTTTACGGTCAAAGATGAGTATGAAGAGGATTTAGATCCTGGTATGGCTGAAGTTATTGAATTTGAAGGACCTCAGGGCTTAATACAGGCTAAGTTTGTTACTAAGCCTAGGTTACTTGATAAAAAGACTTCATATTCTAATAGGGCTGGTTCTGATGTTAAAGTAGACTATATCTTTTCTAAAGATGATTTTTCTTCTCATTTAGAAGTGTATATCTGGTCAGAAGCTAAAAATAGTTGGGAAAAAATTGATGAAGAAGTTTTAGCTAATTTTTAATATATGTCAGTTAATCAAACTAACAAAGTATTTTTTCTTATTTTAATTTTCCTAGGTATAGGTATTACCATTTTGTTATTAACTCATGATTTAGATAATAATATAGATAATCAAATAGTAGAGGAGGTAGTAGATTATACAGCTTATATACAAGATATTAGGCCTTGGTTAGCCACAGCTACTAATGATTTAACAGCTATTCAGAATATAAAAGGAAATTTAGAGTCTTTTAGTAGTTTAGATAGTTTTGTTGGTCAAGTTCACGTTAATCTCTATTTAGCTTTTGATTCTTGGGAGCAGTATTTATTAACTGATAATAATAAGTATAAGCAGGAGACCATTAAGAAATTAACAGTAGTGGCTGATTTAGTTCCAGGCTTAACAGAAGATATAGCTAATCTAAAAAGTATTTTAAATTAATGTCTAAATATTTAGTATTATTAGTAAGTCCTTTAATCCTATTACTTGGTTTTTGGTTGTTTTTCTATTATGGTAAAGGTATTGTTTGGTTTTCTGCAGTTTCTATTTTAGTCATTATTATTAGTGGTAGATTATTAGCTAAATATTATTTTTGGAAATTTAAATTATTATGGCTTAATTTTATAATAGTCTATATAGCTCAGTTATTATTTTTATTATTATTAACTTCAGGCTCTGGTAGATATATTCTAGCTTTCATCTTTGCTGTTATTTGGGGAGTTGTCTGGTGGCTAATGAGTAAATACTTTTCTACTATTAGAGATATTGATGATAGAGATTATTTAGCAGCTAACAAGTTTTTCTATTACTTAGGTTTTTGGTTACTATCTACTAGTTTATATTCTTTGATTATTTTTTTGAATCTACCTATTCTATATTTTCTATTATTTATGTTTATAGCTATATTTTTGTGGGGTAGAGATATTATTAATAGTACAGAGGGCTTAAGCAAACATTATATTTGGTTAGTTTTGTTTTTATCTGTACAAGGTCTAGCTATTTTCTATTTATTGCCTGTTAGCTTCTATGTAGCAGGCACTATTGCAACTTTGTGGTTTTTCTATATAATAGATAGTACAGTTAGTAAAATGGAGCATTTTAAGCTATATTTAAGCTTATTTATAGCTAGTATATTCATATTATTAATTACATCAATAATTTAAATTTATGGAAGAAGAAAGAAAACAACACTTTGAAAGGCCGACAGTTAAGAGGCCTCCGTCTTTAGTTAATCTAGTCTTGGTAGCTCTTGTCTTTGGCTTTATAGCCGGGGTAGGTGGTTATCTATTTGGTCAAGCTATTATTCCAGCTGTAGAGATTCCTTACTTTAATATTGGTTCAGGAAACAATACAGTTAACATAGATCAGCCTTTGGTAGGTATAGCTCAGGAGTATCAGCAAAGTGTAGCTGGTCTCTATAGGCCAGTACAGACTATTACTACTGTTGGACAGCCTTTATTCTCAGCTAATGACTTTTTAGGTTCAGCTGTAGTAGTTACTTCTGATGGTTGGTTAATGACTACAGATCAAGTAATTAAGAATAATCAAGCTAAAGTAGTCTTGGGAGATGAAATCTATTCTATAGAGGAAATAAGGAAAGATGAGTTTATTAATCTAGTTTTTATCAAAATAGAAGCTGACTCTTTACAACCTATAGATTTTCAATTAACTGATAAAATTAAGTCAGGAGAAAGACTATTTACTAACATAGACTCACCTAATAGTTCTGAACACATATTTTATACGAACTTCTTAACTAATGCTCATTATGCTACTGACAAGTATTTATACACTGACAAGCTGGATTATTACCTACAGATATTAGATAATACATCAGCTGATAGTTTTTTGTCAGCTCCATACTTTAATCTAGATGGTAATCTAATGGGATTGAGTTATGAATTAAATAATCAGTTAGTATTATTACCATCTGAATATTTAAAAGAATCTGTTAGGCATTTATTAAATGAAACAGATAGAGTTAGTTTAGGCTTGTATTATATTGATATGGAAAATAATAGTGGTTTTGAACGTAAAGGAGCCCTAGTATATCATCCTACATTAAGAGCAGTAGAATATAATTCACCAGCTTTTAAAGCTGGTTTAAAACAAGATGATCAAATTGTAGCAGTTAATAATGATATTATATCTAATGATAGTTCATTAACTTCTATTATTCAGAATTACAGAATAGGGGATAAGGTAATCTTTAAAATATTTAGAGATGGTGTAGAACAAGATATAGAAGTGGAGTTATAGTAAATAAAAAGTATTTTAAAAGTCATCTGTTTATTCAGATGACTTTTTAGTTTCTTTAT
>DAOVVF010000130.1 GCA_030632225.1 Candidatus Parcubacteria bacterium | reverse complement strand
CAATTTCATTGACCGTTTGATTGATGTCATCTGCACCGGTCATAAAGACCAGTATATCGCCAGGACCTTCTTTGGCGTGAATGTTTTTTACCAGATTAGCAACTACTTCAGGAATTTCCCGAAGAGAGCAATTCACGTCATCCCATTTAATCTCAACTGGATACATTCTGCCTGACACTTCGATGATCGGAGCTTTGCCAAAGAACTTGGAAAACTTGTCAGCATCGATAGTAGCCGAGGAGACGATCAGTTTAAGATCTGGACGACGAGCCAGGATTCTTTTGAGCAATCCCAGCAGAAAGTCGATGTTGGTGTTACGTTCATGAGCTTCGTCGATCATGATGACAGAGTAATGCGAAAGATTAGGATCAACTTGTATCTCACGCAAAAGAATTCCATCAGTCATGAACTTGATAGCTGTATCGTAGCTGGTTTGCCGATCGTAACGAATCTGGTAACCAACTACATCTCCCATACGAGAGTCTAGTTGCTCAGCTACGTAGTGCGCTACAGAAGTAGTAGCAATACGACGAGGTTCAGTAACTCCAATGACACCTTTCTTACCAATTCCTGAGTTGTACAGGAATTGAGGCAATTGAGTGGTTTTGCCGGAGCCGGTCTGGCCAACGACGATAGTCGTTTGGTTTTTCCTGACGGTTTCGACAATCTGTTGTAAATGATCGAAAATCGGTAAACTCATTTTATTCTCCCACGAATAGACATACATTGTGTAGAACACAATGGCCTTGTCCATCCGCGCGCACTGCGTGCACTTCTCTCTCGAAAGAGAGCAGAGTGGGCAAGGCTACCCATGTTTAAAGCCTAAAACGAGCTTTTAACCGTTCCAATACAAAATATCAGAACATATCATTATATCATATTTTGGTAAAAATGTCAAGGTAGTTAATATATTAAAAAACCCCTTATTAAAGGAGTTTTTTATATTATTCTTTATCTTTTTCTATTACATACCAATCAGGTAGATCAGGATTTTCAAACACTTGTTCTCTTAATTCTATAGCAGCTTTATCTTTAACTAAATGATCAGCAGATACTTTAGCTAGTAAATCAGCAGCTGTAGTACTCCAAGGTATTTTTTTATCATCTTCAAAAGCTTTTAGAATCTTATCTTTATCAGGCCATTCTTCTTCTACCATTATTGCTTCTAATTTTGTTTTAAACTCTTCAATAGCTCTTTCTTGCCTTTCAGAAGGCTCAAATGTTTGTTCACGCATCTCCATATAGTTGTTTTTACTTATTATTAGCTATATTATATAATATTGAGTAAAATAAAGGAATCTTGACTTTTATCCTATTTTTGTCTATAATATACCCCGTTATACTTGCCACCCTAGCTCAGTTGGTAGAGCAACAGTTTTGTAAACTGTGGGTCGTCGGTTCGACTCCGACGGGTGGCTCCATAATAATTAACTAAAGTAAAATAATGTCACAAGATAGATTAGCCAAGTTAGAATGTACTGAATGTCATAGTATTAACTACAATAGTAATCGTAATAAGAAAGTTATTAAGGACAGATTAGAAATAAAAAAGCATTGTCCTAAATGTAAAACACATACTATGCATAAAGAAACTAAGTAAGTATACTTAGTTTTGAGGGGGCGTAGTTCAGTGGTAGAATGCGGGTCTCCAAAACCTGAGACGGGAGTTCGATCCTCTCCGCCCCTGCCAAAAGAACGAGATTTTATTAATCTTGTTTTTTTGTTATAATAACTTTATGACACTTAAACAGAGGAAAGTTATAAACATGATTGCTATTTTTATAGCTCTTTGGTTAATTACTTTTTACTTTCATCAAATCTTTGATTTTGATTATGGTATAATCAGAGCTTTTATTATAGGTATTGGTGGAGCTGTTTGGGCTTATTTATATAAATAATTAACCAAAAATATATGAAAATAGTATTAGTTATAATAACCTTAGTAATTATAGGTCTTGTCTATTATTTTTTCCAAGGTAATCTAATAATAGAAGAGCCTACTCAACCAGAACAGAATATTAGTGAAGAGCTTGAGCCGAATACTAATCAAGTAGAGGAAGTAGAAGAACCGCAAGTAGTTACTGAAAGAGCTATTTTAGAAGCAGTTGGCGGATATAGTGGTAGAGGATCAGCTATACGTGAGTTTACAGATGGTGTGTTTACTCATCTTGTAGATGTGTATATAGGACCACCAGCTGCAGGTAAATTCTATCAAGGCTGGTTAGTTAAAACTAGTCCTAGTTTGTCATTCATTTCTACTGGTGAGTTAATTACATTTGATGATGCTGATAATTAT
>DAOVVF010000100.1 GCA_030632225.1 Candidatus Parcubacteria bacterium | reverse complement strand
TCACGGCAGCGATTATGACACCTGTCATTAAAGCCCAATACAATGCATTTTCTATGGCATCAACGTAAAAGAGGTAAGTTAATCCAAAGAACCATGTAATCGCTATAGCAATACCCCCTCCATGTGGTGTAGGTACAGTATGACTACTTCGTTCATTTATCTCGGCAACCAATTCATTTTTTATGGCATGGTTCTTTATGAAGTAAGTTAGTGCAAAAGAGAGGACAAAAAGTGTAAAATAAAGAAACATAGTTAAATAATATCCTTATACATTTTAGTTAGATTTTCATAAATCCACATATCTTGGTAAGGAGCACCAAAGCCTACTAAAACCAATCTAGGTCGTTCTATTCTAGATAGTTCTAAAGCATTATATTCATCAGCTACAGCAAATCTTAATTCAGGATATTTAGACTTTAGTTTTTTACTTAAGTCCTCTACCGTAGTCAAACCTTTACTATTTAAGCAGAATAATACTTTTAACTGATCTCTAATAGCTAGATCTATTATTATTTTGGTTAAATCTACTCCAGTTAATCTTTTATCTAAAGAAATATCATTACCTAGGAATTGTAGAGCTTTAACAATGCCATTACCGTCTATAGTGGCTAGACTAGCTTGATTAATTACATTCAAGAATTTTTTATCTTTTCTGGTAGCAACTACAAATTCAGGATTAACAGTTACTATTTGATTCTGAGTATCTGAATTTAAAAAAGTATGCAGTGTTTCTTTAACTACATATTGAGGTATAGCTTGTACCTTAACACCTAATACTTTATATTCTTGCATCATAAGTCAAATGTTTGTAAGACTGTATAGTCAGGTCCTAGTTTAGTTAATTTACTTTCTTGCAGTTCAAAATAGGTTGGAGAAAAGAAAGTTTGTATATTCCACTTAACAAAGTCATTAAATTCTTCTAGCTTAGCAGCTTGTTTTACTCTAGCTAAAGTTAAATGAGCTGTAAATCTTCTGGTTTCTTTATGAGCTAATCCAGCATCATCCAGTCCTTGATCTCTACTGGCACACCGATAACCAATGTCTGTATGATCCTTTAACCCTAAAGTTAATACTCTAGGATTGTTGTTGTTAAATACCAAAGGCTTATTAATTTCTAATTCTAGATTCTCTGCTTTAAAGTCTATACTATCTAATACGTTAATTATCTCTGGAATCTTTTCTAAAGAAGTATCGCCAAGGAATTTAAGGGTTATATGTAATTGATTAACTTTAGTAGTTTTTAGTTTAGACCAAGGTAAATCTAATTTATCAAATTCTTTGAATATTTGTTTGGCTACAGCAGGCTCTACAGGTAAGTCTATGAATAATCTGGCATTGTTCATACTTAGATTTTAACTTATGTTAGACAAAAAGAAAAGGGCCTAGATTTAGTATCTAAGCCCTGGATGTTATTCAGGTTTTTTGAGGAATTGTGGTATGAATCTGCCAATAATTTCCCCATTTTCAACTGTTGGCTGGAATTTTTCATCAGTCGATGTAATTTTAATAATTGAATATCCTAAACCATGAAATATCAATCTTTGTCCCTCGATAGTTTCTCCTTCAAAGCTATGATCAGTGATGATAAAACCATCTTTGATTTTATAATTCTTACTAGGAAGGCGAGGGGTATCAAATTTAAGTGCATATACATCTAAAGGCTCAGGTTTACGTGCAGACATAACTATCTCCTTGGTTTGTAGTGTGCAAATAACAGAGTAATATATACTATTTTACTATATTTGTCAACTCTAGGTTTTCAATCTATTTTCTGCTATAATACAATATACTAAACAAGTAAAAAGAAAACTTAAAAATATGAACAAAATCGCGACTAAATTAATAGCTATAATTAGTCTATTTTCTTTAATTTTTCCTTTAGCAGGACAAGCTATAGATTTTGACTATAATTACATAATTTCTGATGCTGAAGCTCAAGCCTATGATTCTATGAGTCAGGTTGAAATCAAAGATTTCTTTTTAGAAAAGAATAGTTATTTATCTACTTACTGGTATTTTGGTGATAACCCAGGACCATATGAATTACGTATAGATCCAGAAGCAGATTATTTCAAGAAAAGAACTGCTACTGAGATTATATACAATGCAGCTCAGGAATCTAAAATTAATCCACAGTTTTTGATAACTATGTTACAAAAAGAAATGGGTATAGTAGAAGATTTAGATCCAGTGGAGAATCAATTAGCCTATGCTATGGGTTATGGTTGTCCAGATGGTGGAGGCTGTAATTTTAAGTACAAAGGTTTTGGTAAGCAAGTTAGAGCTACAGCTCAGCAGTTCAGATATTTTCTAGATAACATATATGAGTATAAACATCAACCAGGTATGAGATCTTGTGTTGATGATCCTACGCCTTATTTACCTTGCACAACTAATGGTAATGAAATAGAGCCAGATAATGCTATTACAGCTGCTATGTATATCTATACTCCTCATGTTCATGGTAACAAGCTATTTGCTAGTATCTGGGACAGGTATGGCTTTGGTGGTTCTACAGAAGTAATTTCAGAGTTTACAGAAGGTATATTTCCACAAGGTTCTTTAGTTAAAGCTAAAGACGGTGAAGATACAGCTTCTATTTACTTAATTACTAATGGTTACAAAAGACCATTTAATTCTATGACAGCTTTAGTATCTAGATATGATCCTAGTAAAGTAATGACTACTAGTGCTGAAGAGTTAAATAAATATACTACAGGTTCATTAATTCAGTATGCTAATTATTCTGTGCTAGAAGATGAAGATAATAATAGGTATTTAATTGATGGTTTAACTAAGAGGTTAATTGCTGATGATGAAGTATTTAGAAGTTTAGGTTACAATTCTGCTGAGATAATAGATGTAAAATCTGAAGATTTAGTTAATATAGTTGATGGTAGTGAATTAAGTGATTATTCTGTCAGTCCTTTTGCTGAAGTAATGCAGGATATGGATACTAGAAATATGTA
>DAOVVF010000081.1 GCA_030632225.1 Candidatus Parcubacteria bacterium | reverse complement strand
TTATCTTTAAAGCTGTTACCAGTTAATATTTTTATTGGTCAAAACAACGTTGGTAAAAGTAATATACTGGATGCTATTGAGTTTGCTATTAACAAAGGAACTGATGATAAGAATATATTCTATGCTAATACAGATATAGAATTAAGTTTAGAATTTACTGAAGATGAAGTAACTAAATATCAATTTTCCAGCAAGGAGGGACTTTTTATCTTAAAGCAACAAGAAAGACATTTAGTCTTTGCAGATAAAAAGTTGGAATATGATAAGAAGCTAGCTGATATTCTATCGCCTAAGATAAAGAGATTAAATGAAAGAACCTTTGAAGATTTTAAGCAGATAGAAATAGACTATGCTAGTTTAAATTCTCATTCAGGTTATTTAGAAAAGTTCAGTAAAGCTTTAAAACGGCATTTTCCTAAAATAAAAGCGACTAAGAATGCCTTAGATGTTGATTATGATCACGAAGGTTTGTATGAAGGCAAGAGAAGAGTTACTATTGATCGTTTAGGTTCTGGTTTTAGAAGAATTTTTGCTATCTTATTATATATTTATCATCCTGATTATCCAGTAGTTATAATTGATGAACCAGAAATTCATTTGCATCCAGCTATGGTTAAAAAATTATTGTGGGCTATGCAGAATTCTCAAGCTGGTCAGATATTATTTACTACCCATTCTCCATTATTTATTACCCCAATAACTTTACCGCAAGTTATTAGAATAGTGAAAGATGATAAAACAACTAAAGCTTTTACTTTAAGTAATAGTAAATATAATTATAGGAGATTAATACAGGAATTAAATGCTGATAATTTAGAAATGTTCTTTGCTGATAAAGTAGTGCTAGTTGAAGGAGTGTCTGATAAATTATTAGTTAGAGGTTTGATTGATAAATTTTATGAAGGTGATAAAGATATTAAAGTAGTCCAGACTCATGGTAAAGGTAATATGAAAATCTATTCTTACTTACTTAATATATTTAATATTCCTTTTGTTATAATCTTAGACAAGGACGCTATTAAAACGCACCATTTAAAAGAATTAATGCACTTTTTAGAAATTAAGGTAGCTAGTGGTAATCAAAATGAATTATTGGAAGATTTAAAAGAGCATGGATTATATATTTTTCCTAACGGAGATTTAGAAGCTAATTATCCTCGTAAGTATCAATCAGATGATTCTAAATCATTAAATGCTTTAAAAGCAGCTAGTGCTATTACGGAACAGGAGTTTCATTCTAATAGGATGGCTAATTTAAAAGAAATAATAGATAATTTATAATTGACAAGATATATATGAAAGATAAATGTCCACAATGCGGTACAGATCCTTGTACTTGCAAATAAAAGAAAAAGGACTCGTTTATTAACGAGTCCTTTTTGGACAGAGAAGTACAGTTGGCATGTGGATTTGGATCTTTTGTGTTTTATTGTTGTTGGGCGAGATGTAGTGCAAAAATCATCCCAGATCTAATCAGACTAGCTCGTGACTTCCCCAGACATTCCGAGAATTATATCCCGGTGTTTGTGTATCGCCTTCTGGTGGTGCGATTATTTGAAGTATGTAGTACCACCATGACGTTGCCAAATAGGTGGTACAAACAATTTACCAGCTTATTATTTTTTTGTCAAATATGCTATAATTAGAGCAATATGTCTTGGATAACTATAGCTATTATAGCTTATTTATTATTTGCAGTTGTTAATTTAGCTGATAAGTTTTTATTAAAGCAAGTTATACCAACAGCTAAGACTTATGCTTTTTTAGTTGGTATATCTGGTTTTATTCTTTTTGTTTTAGCTCCTTGGTTCTTAGAATGGCCAGGACTTAATTTATTTTTACTCAATATTTTAGTAGGAGCTTTTTTTGTTCTAGCTTTGCTATTTATCTATACAGCTTTAAGGGATACTGAAGCTTCTCGTATCTATACTTTAACTGGTGGAGCAGTTCCTGTATTAATAGTTATTTTTTCTTTAATCTTTTTTCAGGAAAGTTTTACTGGTTATCAATGGTTATCTATTTTCTTTTTAGTTTTAGGCACTATCTATATTTCTCGTGTATCAGAAGAGCATAGTATTTTATTTAGAGTCAAAGAATGGATGCACATGAAATCAGATGCCAGATTACGTAATACTGCTTATGCTTTAATGTCAGCTGTTTTCTTTGCATTATTCTGGATAGGTACTAAATATGCTTACAATACTCAGCCTTTCTCTTCTGCTTTACTATGGATTAGACTAGGTTCTTTTATCACTGCTATATTACTATTAATTCGTTTGAAAGACAGACAAAGTATTTCAGCAGATCTAAAGCAATCTAATCAGAAGAAGAATAATAAATTTATTTTTTTAACTACTATGGCTATAGGGGGTTTGGCTGCTATTCTACAAAACTACGCAGTATCTTTAGGTTCAGTTGCTTTAATTACTTCATTACAAGGTATTCAATATGCTATTCTCTTAATCTTAGGAGTCTTAGTAACTATTTTCTATCCTAAAGCTATTAAAGAAAATATTACTAAGAATATAATTATGCAGAAGATTATAGCCATAGTATTAATTAGTATTGGTTTGTATTTTCTAGCAATTTAGTTATGTGGAAGAATAAACTAATGTATATATTAATAATTATTCTAATCTTTAGTTTTTGGTATGTTAAAGGAGCTAAACATTATCCTCGTAATATTGATTTGCAAGCTAAAGAAGATTTTTGGGGTGTTACTTTTTCTCCTAAATTTGCTGAAGAGTTAGGTTTAGATTGGCAAGAGAATTATCTAGCCATTCTAGATGATTTAGAAGTTAAAAATATTAGAATACCTATTTATTGGGACCAGATAGAAAAAATAGAAGGTGAATTTGATTTTTCTACTTATGACTATATTCTAGATGAGGGTGCTAAAAGAAATGTTAAGTTTATCGTTAACGTTGGTTGGCGTTTACCTCGTTGGCCAGAATGTCATCATCCCGAATGGGTTAATGGTACTGACTTGGATACTATAAAAGCAAAGAGTTTGCTAATGGTTAAAAGAGTAATAGAAAGATATAAGGACAGAGAAGGAATAATATACTGGCAAGTAGAAAACGAACCTTTGTTAGACTGGTTTGGAGAATGTCCACAAGGAGATCTAGATTTTTTAACCAAAGAAACAGCTTTTGTTAGAGATTTAGATAATAGGCCAATTATTATATCAGCTTCTGGTGAATTAAGTGATTGGAAAAAAGAAGCTAATTTAGCTGATATCTTTGGTACTACTATGTATAGGGTGGTATGGAACAAACACTTTGGCTATATTAGATATCCTTATCCAACTTGGTATTATAAATTAAAAGCTAGAATAGCTGGTTTAGATAAAGAAAAGACTATTGTTTCTGAATTACAGGC
>DAOVVF010000094.1 GCA_030632225.1 Candidatus Parcubacteria bacterium | reverse complement strand
TTAAATCTTTTCTACCTAAATCTCTTGCATCCTCTGTAAACTCTTTTACATCTATTTTTGTAGGTACTTTAAATGTTTCTCCTTTTGGAGCTTGAAACACAAGTTGTTCAAATTCTATTATTGAAATTTCATTATTTCCCCTAGTAGGAATACTTTTTGTTTTTAAACAACGCTTAATCAACTCCTTTTCAGATAAAAATTCTTCATTAGGTTTTTCCATCATATAATTTAAATTAATAATTTAATATAATAAAATATACAACAAATTAACTTTTTTAGCAAATCAAACAAAAAACCAGCTCTTAAAGCTGGAGCCGTCATGCGGACTTGAACCGCAGACCCCTTCCTTACCATGGAAGTGCTCTACCAACTGAGCTATGACGGCTGGTGGGCCGGGAGGGACTCGAACCCCCGAAGACATATGTCAGCAGGTTTACAGCCTGCCCCGTTTGACCACTTCGGTACCGACCCTATTATTCTAAACTATCTATACTCTTACTAAAATCTACTATCTTATTATTCTCTGGATTAACTTCCTTTAGTTTATCTAAATACTGTATAGCTAGCTCTTTGTCCTGCATAATTATACTGATATTTATCAAAAAGTCAAGGATTTTAGGATTGTTAGAAGATAGTATTAAAGCTCTTTGAGCTATTTCTAAAGCTTTTTCATTCTCTTCTAGATCTTGGTAAACTTCAGCAAGTGAAAGAAAGTAAAGATAGTTATCTTCTGATAAAGAGATAGACTTTAAATAATCTTCTTCAGCTTGTTTAAGGTTACCTCTGGCTTTAGCAATATCAGCTAAAGAATGAAAAACATCAGGATCTTCATTATGGGTTAATCTTAACAAGTATTCTAAAGTTTCTTTAGCTTGTACATACTCTTTATTACATCTATATACTTCAGCTAGTAGCTTATATACTTCTACGTTATGAGGATCTAAACTAAGTATATCTAGTAAAGCTTCTTCTGCTTGTTTATATTCTTCCTGGTTTAATAGCTGTTTAGCTTCTATAATTGACTCATCTAAAGCTCTAGACTTATCAACAGAAGAAGTTAATTTCTGATGCCCTTTAATCTTTAATTCTTTTTCAACATCTTTTAGTTTTTGATAGTACTTCTTAAAAATATTATTTACCTTTTCTTTAGAAGGAGCTGCTAAATCTTTTACTTTATCAAAAGATTCATTAACTAATCTCTGTAGTCTGTTCTTTAGAATGATATCTTTTTGTCTCTGAGCCTGTATATCAGGTAAATGATTTACATTAATATTCTTTAAACGAGAAAGCTTTCTAGCTATAATTATAATTATGAAAGCTAGAGATAGTACTGCTAAAACTATGAAAAATATATTTAGAATCATATTAAGCTTTATTCTTACTACCAAAGATAGTAATCATCTTTGATACTTCCTTCTGCATATCATCTGTAGAAGGCTTTAATATCTTACGAGGGTCAATTATATCTGTTTTTCTCTTTAAAGATTTCTTTAAAGCTTTTTTAAAGGCTAAACGTAAGTTAGTATCTATGTTTATTATACTAATACCATTAGCAATTGCTTTTTTAAACATAGCAGTAGTTAAGCCTGAACCTCCGTGTAAGACTAACGGTATTTTAACTAAAGAACTGATTTTCTGCAACCTAGGCTGGTCTACTCTTTCAATACCTTTGAAAGAGCCATGAATAGTACCTACTGAAATAGCTAAAGTATCTATTTTAGTCTTGTTAACAAACTCTTTAGCTTTAAGAGGATCTGTCATTAAATCTTCCATTTTAATCTTACCAGCTTTTAATTTAACTAAACCTTCTTTACCTAGGATAGCACCTAGTTCTGCTTGGGCCCATATTCTATACTTATGAGCTAAAGTAACTATTGGTTTAGTTAGTTTAACATTAGTAGCAAAGTCTTTTTCAGAAGCATCTATATGTACTGAGCTATAGCCTATCTTAATACAATCTTTAATTACTTTAGTAGTTTTACCATGATCTAAGTGTATAGCGATGGGTACTGACTTACCGACTGTTTCAGCCACATTTACTATCATATTGTAGATAGTCTCTAAACTAGAGTATTTTATAGCGGACTCAGAAGTTTGAATTATAACTGGAGATCTTTGCTTAACAGCAGCTCTAGCTATGGCTAAAGTAATTTCTAAATTAGAAGTATTAAAAGCACCAACAGCATACTTACCCTTACGTGCTTTATCTACTATTTGTTTAATTGGAACTATCATGAATTTTTTATTATCTCAACAAATGTTTTAGATTTTAAACTAGCTCCGCCTACTAAAGCTCCTTTAATATTCTCTAGTTTAGTAAATTGAGCTACGTTAGTTGGATCAACAGAACCACCGTAGACAATACTTAAAGCTTCGTTGTATTTGCCCTGAGTAGCATCTACATAGCCTTGTCTAATAACTGAGGCTGTATCAGTAGCTTCATCTGAGCTAATAGCTTGTCCTGAACCAATTACCCAGACTGGTTCATAGGCTATGATTATCTGTTGTTTAGCTTTTACTTCTACACCTACTAAAGCTTCATGTATTTCTTGGATAATTACAGAACCTTTAGAACCTTTTTCTCTTTCAGCAAAAGTTTCTCCGACACAGAGTATTGGTACAATATCATTCCTTAAAGCAGCTTTAATCTTCTGATTAATTATCTTGTTAGTTTCTCCCATAGCTCTTCTTTCAGAATGACCTAGGATAACATACTGACAACCTATATCCTTAAGTTCTTTAATTGATACTTCACCAGTAAACTGTCCTTTATCTTCCCAATGTCCATCCTGAGCTCCTAAAGCTATCTTAGAGCCTTTAAATACCTTAGCTACTTCTACTATATCAACAAAGTCAGGACAAACAACAATCTGTGTTTTAGAATTAACTTTGTTGTGATCAAGTAAAGTTTTAATACCTTTAGCTAATTCATTAGCTCGTGCTATTTTTCTATCGGCATCAATTCCGAAGTTGATTATTTTATGTTGAGCTTGTTTCTTAGTACTGATATGACATATATCAAGTCTTACAGACATATATATTCCTCTTTGTGCTAATAC
>DAOVVF010000157.1 GCA_030632225.1 Candidatus Parcubacteria bacterium | reverse complement strand
TGAGAACATGTACGAATTGGCTTATGAATCTTTACTTAATGATCTTGCTTATGGAGAAACAGTATTAGAGGAATCCTCAGAAACAGGTATAAGCACACGTATGGATATCAAAACAGTACTAGAACTAGCATCAAAATAACAGACAATAAAATGAAAGCAACAGAATTTTTAAAAGAATTAGACAGACTAAAGGTATTAGAAGATATGAATATGGCGGAAGCGTTCGAAGCATATCAGGACGAGGAGAATGCCACAAGTGGGTTGGCAGAGTTCAGAATAATGTATTTAGCCTTTACAGGTACAAAAGAAGAGGTTGTAGAGCCTATAGTAGAGAAAGTTATTGATGTGAAGCCTGTTGAGGTTAAAACCACATCAGAAGCTGAGGATTTCTTAGCTAGCTTAAGTAAACCTAAAGTAGTAGAAGTTGAGGAAGAGATTGAGGTTAAATCTCCAGAACCAGTAGTTAAATTTGGTGACTCAAAAAGTGTTATTGTATCTAACGAAGATATACTTGATATATATGGTGGGGCACAAGTAGTTAAAGATACTATAGATGATTTGCCCGAAGAAACAAAAGAAAATATCAAGGAGATTATTAATGAGGCTCCAAAGAAAGAAAAGGTAGATGTAATTAATGAAGCCTTAGAAAACAAGAAGTTAGTAGGTGATTTACCTACGCTTAGGCCTGATATTAAACTACCAGAAACTACATCAAGGGAAATAGATAAACCTATTGAGGCTACTAAAGATGATGCTGAGTTTGGTCATATGGTTGAGGAAACTATACCAGTAGTATCTAAGAAAGAAATAAGTAAAATTAAGGAGATTGAAGCTTTAGTAGTAGAGGATCTACCAGTAAGAGTTGTAAAAACCTATTGTAATGGTGAAGACTTACCAGAAGTTCCGGGTTTAATACCAACAGGTTGCTTATTTGATGAGTTAATCTCTGATAGATTTACTACGCAAAAACAACTGGATGAGTATAAAGAACGCACAGGAGTTGATATGCCGGCTGATGAAATAGAAGCAGGAGGATTTACTCGTAAATGTGTAGATATTGTTGCAGGTGATCCTGGAGCAGGTAAAACAACTAACTTATGTACCTTATTAGCTAGGGCTAAAATTTACAATAGACGTGAATTTGGTAAAGAGATAAAAGTATCATTCATTTCAGCAGAAATGAGAGAGACTGAGTGGGCCAAAGAGTTAAGAGACTCGGCATTACTTAGAGAATTAGAAGTTACCTTTATGCTAGATTACGTAGGATTTGAAAACTACGAAGATATCTTCTGGGAAGCATTTTCTGATGGGGATATTATTGTATGTGATTCATTTCCAGCTATTATTGACCATATCAGAATGAACCCTAAAGAGAAGAGAACTGAGAAGGCTCTTACAGCGGACTTTATCCGTAAATCATTAAAATCAGTATCAGTACATAATAATAATGTTCAACTTATTAACCAAGCTACGAAAGATGGGAACTACAAAGGAGGGACGATTTTACCTCATATGCTATCTTCTCTTTCGTTTGTAAGACTAGACGGCGAAAACCGTTACTGGCAGTATATCAAAAACCGTAAT
>DAOVVF010000015.1 GCA_030632225.1 Candidatus Parcubacteria bacterium | reverse complement strand
CGAATCGATTTGGATAATTTCTCTGATAATAATCGTAGTATTCAATCCAAGCTTTCGCAATACATTCTAATTGAAGTGCGTCATCAATTTTCCCATCTTTAACTTCAAAAATTGTTTGAATACTATTAAAATCATTTCTGGCTTTATTCATATAAATAGTTTCTGGAGTAGCAATTCTATTTATTTCAGCGTCGTCAATTAATCCACCATCCATAAGAGCTTTTATGTCATACATTACTTTCATAAAATCTCTAGCATCACCATTCAAATCTTCTACAGCAATACCGAATTTAGCTAGCTCTTCTCTAGCATTATTAGTTTGGAAACCAGAAACAAATGCACGTACAGCATTACCAGCTTGTGTAGCTGATAACTCAGTATTTGCAGCTACAACTGCAACAATAGCATTTAGTTCATCAAATTCAAGACCAACACCTTGAGCTGCTGTAGCCATAATAGCAAAGGAAGAAGCTAGGGTATCTACACTAACATTAGCAGCTTTTGAAACTGCTACCCATTTGTTTAGTAATTCACCGCCTTGATCTAAACTATAACCAACTTGAAGCAAACCAGCTACTAAAGTATCCATAGCTTCTGCTTGTTCTAAACTTGATAATTTTGATAGAACTAAGGAATCTATTAATAATTGTTGAGCTACTTCTGCTCTTTCAGATTGATTTGCTATATTTCCTGTGGCTCTATAAGCTAAAGCGTATCCCTCAATAACACCATTTAAACTTTCACCTGTGGCTTGAGCAGCTTGAGCTGCATCTTCAAAAATACTTTGTAATTCTGATGTATTCTTTCCTAAAACAACTCCAATGTCAGCTAATTTAGATTCGTTATCAATTGAAAGTTGTACAAGGTCTTGAAGTTTTCTAAGCGGCCCATAAATAGCAGTAATAGCTATTGCCCATTGGAAAGAGTGTCCAATATTTCTAACAATTCCACCAGCAAAAGTTCTAAATCTTCTTTGAGTATCAGTAAGTACTTTGCCAAATTCAGTAACATGAAGAGTTAATTTTTCTGTAGCTCCTCCCATACTCTTCATACTAAAGTCTAATCTAGTAATACCAGTTGATGCTTCTGTTGACATTTTCTTTAAATCTGATATAGAAAAGCCATACTTTTCAACTGCTTTATTTACATTTTCTATTGCACCTACTCTACCAGAAAGTTGATCAGTAAAGTCACTAATACTTACAGTAGTATCTTTTACTTCCAACCTATCCATTGTATTACCAAACTCATCCCAATGAATTACATAGGCTTTTGTTATTTCACCACCTAATTTAAGGGTTGTGTTTAATCTGGTAATGTCGTCGTCTAACTCTGTAATTCTTGTTCCAGTAATTCCTTCTATTCCTTGACCAGAGGTTTCTTCAATTATTTGTCGTCTAACTTGTCTAGGAGCACCAGCAGCTTTTAATCCTTCTGCAAACTGTCTTAATGGAGATTTAGCAGCTTTTTGCCCAGCTTCTTCTATAACCTCACCAAGTTCATTTATTGTTACAGAATAAGCTTGAGTTGCTTTACTGCCTATTTGAAGGGTTGTGTTAAGCTTTTTAACTCCATCATCTAATGGAGTAACTCTAATCTTACTAGTATCTGTAGCTCCTTCACCAAAAGTTTCTTCAACTATTTTTCTTCTTTCAACTCTTGGTACTCCAATATCTTTAAGACCTTCAACGAATTCATACAGTGGGGATTTAGATTGAGAAGCTGCTTGACTAACATCTACAATTGCTCTACTAACTTTATCAAGAGTTACGGTAAAATTATCTCCAGCACCAGCAGCTGTAGTCCAAGCTACTCTAAGTGGTTGAGTAGTTTTAGAAGCTGTACCCATTTTAGCATCAATATCTTGTACAGCTACTCCCAAAACAGTAAAAGTTTTTACTAATGTATCTATAGCATCTTGAGGAAGTTTTAAAGATTTTAATGCTTCTGAGAATTTTTCAATCTCTGTTGAATTTCTACTTAGTACTATAAATTCATTAGTAAATTTTCGTAATTCTTCTTCTGGTAAATCTAATTTTTCTAATTCTGTAAAGACATCTCTTACTCTAAATTTTCCTAATTGCTCAAGACTAGATGCAACTTTATCTATTTCAGCTTTGTCAACACCAAAACCTTTTAATTTTTCTCTTAGATAGCTTATTTGAGTAGCAGCTTCATTAGAGCTTTTAACCATTCTAGCAGCTTCTGTTGCAAATCTTTTAAATATTTTTTCAGAACCAGAAAAATCAAGAGTTTTTATTTGTATTAAAGCTTCTAGTAATTGTTTTATTTGATCAGTTGTTAAATGTAAATCTTCAAATTTGATTTTACCAGATTCTAATTCCTTTAAAACTTGTTGAATCTCTTTAAGATTTTTTGTAGAAATTTGAACATCAGATAATTCTTTAAACTTTTCCGTAATCCTTGTAAGTTCTTCATCATCTAATTTTTCAATTTCTTGTTGTATAGTTTTTAAATTTTCAATAGGTTCATCTGATACTTCTATTTCTAATTCAATTTCTGTAGTAGCTGATTTAATCTCATCTAAAACTTCATCTAATTCTTTTAGTTTTTTTATAGGTTCTGTAGTATCTATGTCTGGTACTTCTTGTTGTTCTTTATAAAGACCTTGTCCCTTAGTAGCTAAATCAAGTCTTTTCTGCCCAATTCCAGCAAGTCTTTCTCTTCCACCTTCTCCAGATTCTATTTTATTAATAACAGATAGTATCTGTTCAAGCTGTGGTAGAACAGAAATAGTTCCAGCAATAGCTGCATTTAAACTTTCAATAAACTCAGTTAGACTTTCAGCAGACAAACCTGCTTTTTCTAGTCCTTCCTGTGATCGTTCTAATACAGATACAAGCTCTTGTAGTGCTTCTATCTCTTGATTAATTTCTTCTGGCATATGTTAACCCTCTACATCATCTATTAAAAATTCACTCTTATATGGGTCGGTAGCTTCTTTACTACCATAAACTCTATCAATCCATTCATCAATGTCTTCTGAAGTACCATCCCAAATAGTTAGTTCAGGAGGTCTCTTTTTCTTTTCCATTTCTTGTAGACTAGAGACTTGTTGTCTCTTTCTAATTACATAGGAAATGGTATAAGGTAAATCTAATAAAGTAGTTATTGATGAATCCAGCGGTATTTGTAATGCTTTAGCTATTTCCCAATGACTAGCTATTGCATTACTTCTGGCAATTTTTTTAAGTTTTCTGTACTAATATTAATTGAATTGTAAGCTGTAAATAATTGTTCTTTAAAATCAGAAATTAAATCTTCAAATTTTTCTACAGACTTAAAATATTTTATCTTATATTCATCATCTTTGAAAGTAGCAAAAGTTAATACCCTAGCTTGAAAAGCATCGTACATTCTTTGTTCACATAATTCTTCTATAATTGCATTTTCAGCTTCTAAAGCTAGTTCACCTTTTGAAATACTTTTTAGATATTTTCTTTCGGTATCTACTACTTCTTGCAATTCATTCTTAATTTTATTTTCTCTTACATTGGGCCATTGATCTACTTTCTTTTGATATTCCTCATGATCTTCTAAAGGTGCATCACTGTCAGGCTCTATTGGAAGTGGCAGTAATAAGTTCTTAGTAACCTTTTGTACATACTCTCTAATCTTAAATTTTATAACCAATTCTACTAATGATTCATTTCTCATACTTTTCCAATCAGGAATATAAGCAAGTCTCTCATCAGTATCTGGGGTTCTTAGCACTTTTCTAAGATTAGCACTTTCTCTAAGTGCAAAAACTCTTGCCCTATTAGTATCAGCATCTCCTATTAGTCTAACATAAAGTGTTTCAATTGTATTCCCGAAAGCATCTTTCATTGGTACGGGAGTACCCCACTTATATAGTACCGAAATTTCTACATCATTTTTATCTATCTCTTGCATTATCCTCTCCTTATAAAAAGGTAAAAGGAGCTATACCATAGCAATATAAATATTGTACGTCATAGCTCCTTTTTGTTTCTCCTTTACCGTATAGCTTAGTTTATATTAAGTTTAAGCGGGTAGTCCTTCATAGACAATACACTGAGCAGTTTCACTCTGCCAATTGAATACCTGTTGGGCATTTTCGTTGACATTGATAGTGTAAGAGTCTCCAGTAATTCTCAAGTTAGGAACTTGTACTGTTTTCAAAGCTACTCCAGAAACACTAGTATCACAAGGATCATACAAGGTAACTTCAAGAGCAAGTCCACTAACTGCACAAGCAGAAGTCAACTCAAACTCGGTAGCACCAGATGAGATACTTTGATTCAAGAATAAGTCAATTAATTCAGTATCAGTGTCTAACACTGTGATACTTCCTTCAACAGTGGGAACTTGTGACTGATAACCAACCACAACTCTGTTACCCATTTCCCTAACAGGAGTAGAGTTCAAAGTACCATTGATGGTAACTGACTGTACTCTAGGAATATCATTAGCCAAGATAGTAATCTTTACGTCTTGTCCTCTGACAGCTGCGGGAATAGCATCATCACTGACATCACTCCAAGCAGTTCCAGCAGGGTCAGCATGGTAAACTCCAATGAATTGTGCAACTCTGGAATCAGCTGTAGTAACTGTAGTACCAGCTACACTGTATTCACCAGTTGCTGGACCAGAGGCTACTTCTTCTAAGTATTCTCCGTCCAAAATAACTGATAAGCAGTAATTACCATTGCTTAACTGAATAGGTGTTTCTGTTAAAGTAAATGAAGTAGTACCTGTTTCAATCTTGTCTACGACAACATCATTTTTAAACCACCTCTTTTCAGAACCAACTCCAGTATAATCTTCAGTACTTTCACCAGTTACTGAGTAAGAATAAGTGAAGTCTCTAATCTGAAGTCTTCGTGCGTGTGCAGATTTCACATAGTCTTCTACACTTGCATCCTTTACGTACAGGATGGCATCAATTTCAGATAGATTTTCAATATCTACTCCAGCTCCTGGATAAGCAGCTGCATCCGTGCCAGTAAGAACAGAAAATATTTTAATGCTAACGTCAAAGGCTGAGAACGTTAGAGTAATATTAGGTTGATCAGTAACAGTTCCTGCATGTTGTCGGCTACCAAGTTCATCAACATTGGTAACAGGCACATCAGTATCCATACTGAATCTCTGTATTCTTGTGGCAAGGAAGGAATCTACTGGTCCGACTACTCGGAGAGCTAGTTCCTTTGAGGGGATTGCTAATCGTTTTGCCATTAATTAAATCCTCCTAAGTTTGTTCATAAATTGCTACAAATGAAACTGTAGCACGCCAATATAAATCACTGACTAAATTGGGATCAACTCTAATGATCTCCATCTTAATCCGCTCTGGAATTAAAACTCCAGTTTTGGTAGGAGTTACGTCTGGAGGAAAACCTTCATCGTAGTTATAAACTGGTATTTTACTTTCCACTTCGTTTAGAATTCTGTAACCGAATTCATCTCTCTGGGATTTATTTTCCCCAAATACATCTATATCCCATATTCTATACTTTATTCCATGTGGATTGCCTAACTCAAAAGGTCCTATGTTAATGTCACTTCCTTCTACAGAAACAGTAGGAACTGAAAGTCCTTCTGTTGGAAAGCCATCCACAATTGTTATAAAAGGTGCATCTGCAAAGATGTCATCCTTTAGCCAATAAAAAATTGATAAGTCCTGTTTCCTTTCTATATACATATTGTTTTATAATCCATAAGCTATAGCATATTTTTCTAATTCTACTTCAATAAAATTCCAAGGTAGTTGAACAAATTGTCCACTTTTTGGATCACGTAAAGAAACTCTTATGGATTCTCCTTGTACATAAGCCTCAAATCTACCATGTTGTGTATTAATAAAAGCTGCTAATTTTCCTTCAGCTATTTCCTCCCCTCTTCTTACTTTACCTCTTACTTTAGCTTGTACTTTTCTTGCCGCACGTATTTTCTGTTGCCCTGTTTTTATTCTTCTTAATCTTTCTTTTCTCTCTTCTGGAGTTTCTGGAGGAGGAACTGGTGTAGTTATTTCTCTAGTACCTTTAAGAAGTTCTTTTATAAATTCAAGAGTTTCTCTTCCAAGCTCTGTCCATATTTGTTCAAAAGCACTAGCTATAGCTAATTCTGAATTTCTTACAAAATTTGTAGGACCAAATGTTGGATACGGTACGCCATCAGCATCTATTCCTAAATTCACATTAGCATTTCCATGCTCTATCAAGTACCAAAAAGGTGCTTTACTTGCTCCACCAGGAATATTTGCTAACCTTCCAGCAATAGTATCTCTATATAAGTTTTTATATTTATCTGTTACATCTTTAGATGTCTGATCTTTTTTATAGTATCTTTGAACTGTTCCACCTTCTCTACCGACACCATAAATCTTTTCTTTCCAAATTTTTGAGCCTACTTCTTTATCTCTTTTAGAAACTTTACCTAAATTTCTTTGATTTCTATAAGCTTCTATTGCTTTTCCCCATTCTTCAGGTTTACCTAAAGAATTTAAACTTACTTTTACTTCTACTGATTTAGCTTCTTCATTTGGAATAATTGCTATCAATTTATCCTGATTGGCTTCCATTGCAGAAAGTAAATGATTTACATATAAATCATAATTATATTCTTGAGTAGCTACAGTAGATTTTACAGCCTCGGTTATTAAAAAATTATGTGCTTTATCTTTTATGGCTATTACACTATCCATAAAGATTTTTTGAAACATGGCTCGTTCAATGCCCAATAAAGAAAAAGCGTCTCTAATATCTCCGTAATCACCAGCTAAAACTTCTTGTTTTAAAGATTCTAACTGTACTTTTAAATCTTCTCTTAAAGTTTCTATGTTTTTAGCTTGTTGTTCAAAAACTTCCTCAAGAGATGTAGCGTTTATATCCTCAAAGATTCCTTCAGTATAGGTACTTCTAGTTTCTCTAGCCATTACTTATATTTATTGGGCTCTTCCTTATACTTGAGATGCTCAATATCTCCAAAGATTACTCTTAGTATTGATCTAGTATATTCATTTACTAAGTCTAAGATGAGTTTTCTAATCAATTGAAATTCTTTAGAATTTCTTTCCATTCCAGCTGTCTCAAAAATTTCTTCTAATTCATTCAAGGCTATAGCTAAGAATCTTTTTTGTTTCTTTGCAATAAATCTTAGTATATCTAGAACATCCAAACCAGCAACAACGTGACCATCCGTTCCTGTTTCCTCATCCATGATTTACTCCCTTTCTATTAAGTCTATTAGTACTCTGTTTAGTTCTGGTACTCCTCTATAGATTTTAGATTTTATTTC
Source organism: Candidatus Parcubacteria bacterium (assembly GCA_030632225.1). Classification (GTDB taxonomy): domain Bacteria; phylum Patescibacteriota; class Patescibacteriia; order UBA1558; family GWA2-36-10; genus DAOVVF01. The sequence continues at coordinate 1,212 of DAOVVF010000015.1, read as the reverse complement.
AAAATCTTTATCGTCTATTGTTACATACTCTGTACTCTCTAGTTCCGCTAGAAGTTCAGGAGTATATTTTACTTGAACCCTACAATCTCCATCTATTAACTGTCCACCAGTAACCCAATTTAATACATCAGCGTTTCCCCAGGTTATATGTGCTTTCACTGAGTAGTTAGAATATGTGGGTATCCAGTAAAGTCCAGAACAAGTTACACAGAAAGAGTTAATACCTGTGTTTGTTGTTGGGTCAAGCCCACAACCAGAAGCTGTACAAGCTATTGAAGAGACAGTAACGAAAGTGATATTTCTTCCTATAGCTTCTCTTATAGCGTCTATTGTGTCTTCAGTGTTCTCTGGAAATGTAATAACCATTATCTTCCTAACTCATGAATCCGCTGTTTAACGCTTTCCCCGTGACCTGTCCAAGCTCCTATAGACATATAGGATTGAAATGTCCATTCCCCAAATTGATCAAGCCAACTTGTATTAGGAACTTGAAAGGTAACGTATCTATTCCCTAGATTACTGGCAGTTACGTACCCTGTCGTAAGTTGATCGGGCTTTATGTAAAATATTTTTATACCTGAAGCACTTGTAATATCTTCAGCACAATCAAGTTTAATTAGAGGGGTATCTCCAACATAAAATTTGTCTGCCATTTAAACCTCTTCTAAATCAATCTGTGATACAGCTTCCAATTCTGGAAAGATTTTGCTTATTAATAACATTTCTTTACTAAGAAAAGATACTAAAGTGATCTCTTTACTTAGATCAGAAATTCCTTCCAAAGTTGGATGTATAGCAGATACTAATCTAATTTCTTCTATCATTCGTCAACTCTTGATGTTAAATTCATTATGGGATGAATTGCACTTACTAAGGATATAATTTCTGTTCTGCCCGTTATAATTATTTCTTCAATTCCTTTTATTAATCTACCGAAAGAACCTATTGTTCTTAAAGAAACTTTACCTATTCTTCCATGAGATGCTATTAATTCTGCTCCTGGCATTTTAGTATTCCTTCAATTGATAAGCTGTTAATCTATTACTTCCATCATAAGTTGCGGTAAGTTGCCATTTGTTTAGTTCTACTGCTAAAGTATTATCCGTATATTGAGTAATAACTGCTGAGATTAGATTATCATTGATATCAAATGCCATACCACTCCACTTAGTATTCTCTCCAGATATACCTAAAGAAGATATAACTCCTATT
>DAOVVF010000056.1 GCA_030632225.1 Candidatus Parcubacteria bacterium | reverse complement strand
TTTTTATCTTCTTGCTATATTCTTTTTCTAATTTAAGAGTCCCTTTATATAACTTTTCAGCTAACTGACCTTGTTCTTTGTCTTCTTCTGTAAATTCTCTAATAAATCTAGGTGGTTTAGGAATCATATTAGCAATACTAAAGCTAGTCCAGGTAAATTTATCCTGATCATAATCAAAAGTATGTAACTTCTTTAACCAACCAACTACTAGTTTAAAAGAGGAACCTAAATCTGCTTGAGGATTTTCAGTAAAAAAGCTAAACAATCTTCTGCCAATAGAAGAGACATAAAAGTAACCTCTTTGTTCTTCAATATAGAATAAAGGTTTAGTTACTTTAAACTTTCCTTTATTAAATCCTTTATTATATAAATACTGATTCTTAGCAAAAGCTTCTTTGCGCAAACCATTAGAATGAGCTGAAACAAATATTTCTACTGTTCTTCTTTTATTATCTTTAGTTAAGTAGGTAACTTTGTATTCTACTACAAAAACTGCTGTGGTTTTACCTCGATGTTGTTTATATGGTGTTAATTCTATTTTCTCTACCTTTTGAAAATCTTTGTAATGCTTATGTAGGTTGTCATTAAAAACTTTAATAACAAAAGCCTTATTAAGAACTTTAGCCATAATCTTCTTTACTGCCTCCTCTAAAGGTTTTGCGTATGCATCTTTATTTATCATATTTTTGCCAATGAGTTAACCAAGTATCTTTTTTAATATTAATATATATTTTTTCAGCTTTAACTTTTTCTGATTTATTAGCCTTACTTAAAGATCTAATGCTACGTATTAATTCTTCTGAGCCATTATCTATCATATCTGGATTCCAAGTTAGGGGAGAAAAAGGAGAAGGCCTTTTAGCAGTAGCCCACCAAAAAGTACAAGAGGATAAACCCCTGTCTAAATGATATCTAGCCCAACTTTTATCTTTGTATTTATTAACTAGTTTAATAGCTAAATTAGTTAACTGCCAGAGAGATTTATGTATCTTATTCTTAGGATCATTCCATAGTATATATGGAATCTTTCTTTTTAAATCTACTTCTTTGCTTTCCCAAGAAGCTGAACGTAAATTAATTACTTTTATCTTTTTTAATTTAGCTAAATATTGACCAACAGTTAATATTTGTATATCTTTTCTATTAAATACTTTTTCAATAAATCCACGCCAGTCTTTATGGAAATGTCCATATATCTCTGCATCAGTAGCTGAGATTATGGTCTGTGGTTTCTTGGTTTCATAAACTAAGCGGGGAGGATAGGACTTAGACACTTTCCTGTTTCTAAAAACTATTTTTAAGCCTAAACTTTTGTATAGTATATTAGTATCTACTTTATTAATATAATGTACTTCATCTAAAATTAACCACTGATAGCCCATACCTTTAACTATTTTAGCAACAGTAGGGCTAAAAGCCATTTCAGGGAGATAGAAACCTTTTGGTTTTTTCTTAAAGTATTTAAATAAACTTTTCTGATTTAATTCTATTTGTCTTTTAATTTCTGAAGTTGGCAAAAGTGCTAGAATAGGATGATATTTAGCAGAGCCTGTTAATTCTATTCTACCTTGTTTAACTAATTTTTGCAGTCTCTTTAATATGTCAGGTCTAATTTCTTCTAATTGTTCAATTAAGCTACCTGTAATATTTAAAGTTAAATTAAAGCTTTTATGTTTCTCCATTAAAGTAGTTAAATAATCATAGCTTTCTATAGCTACTTGCTCAATCACTCCCTGATCTTGCCAAGGAGGTTGGTACATATGCAAGAAGTTAACCCAAATTATCTTATTTTCCATTTCCATTTTTAAATTTCTTAGCTTTCTTATATAACTGGACATATTTTTTAGCCGGTAATTCCCATGAAGAAGATGCTTTCATAACACGACAGACTAAAGCTCTCCACGCATGCTTATACTTGTATGTTTCTAAAGCTCTAGTAAGAGCTACTAATAATTCTTTGGAGCTGTAATTTTCAAAAGTAAAACCATTACCATGCTTATCATCAGGGTTATAGTTAACTACTGTATCACTCAAGCCACCGATATTTCTAACAATTGGCACGCAACCGTAACGAAAAGCTTTAAGCTGATTAATACCACAGGGTTCATAGTGTGAGGGCATTAATATCATATCAGAACCTGCATAGAGTTGAGTTTCATATTTTTGATTCTTATCATGAGAAGGAATAATAGCTAACTTATCTGGATATTTTTTAGCTATTTTATTTAAATCTTTTATAATATTCTTGTCACCAGCTCCGATGATAATAATTTGAAGATTAAAATTCATTATTAGATCAATAATCCTTAAAATAAGTTCAAAACCTTTTTGGAAAGTAACTCGAGAAGTACTACAAAGCACCGGAATATCTTCGTTAACTGGTAGTTTAAATAATTTCTGTAAATATTTTTTATTTATCTTTTTTCTTTGGATCTTCTTATGATCATAATTCTTGTATATATTCTTATCATTCTTGGGATTAAAATCTTTAGGATCTATACCATTAACTACTCCAAAAACTTTATGTTTACGATTATTTAATATCCTGTGAAGATCTTGCCCAAAATGCTTTTCCATTATTTCCATAGCGTGCGTTTCTGAAACAGTGTTAATAATATCAGCATGTAAAATAGCCCGCTTAGTAAAATTAATATATTCTATCTTTTTTTCATGAAATAAAGGTAGGGCTGAACGACCGGCATCTCTAAAACGCAAAGGTATCTCCCACCAATTTTGTCCTAATTGAAAAATAAGGTTATGAATAGTAAACACAGTGGCTGCTTTAGCTAGCGTTTGACTCTTTTTAAAGCGCGTCTTTTTTAAGTGAGGTATTAAACCAGTCTGCCTATCATGACAGTGAATAATATCTGCTTTAAATTTCAACAAAGAAACTAATTTAAGAGCAGCCACATCAAAAAGATAAAATCTAGCATTTTCATGTGCAGAGCCGTATAGTTCTTTCTTACGAGAAAAATATTTATCATTCCTAACAAAATAAACTTTTACCCCTAGAGTTAATTCAGTACGATAGTAACTAACTTTACTTTCATTCTTTTCATCTATATACAACTTAACATCGCTGTAGATTCTCTCCAGTTTATGTTTTTTCCTATCTATAATCTTTTTATAAAAAGGAGTTATAATAATTACTTCATGGCCTAAACGATGCAAAGACTTAGCCAAAGAAGAAACAACGTCGGCTAAACCACCCGTTTTAGAATAGGGGTCTACTTCTGAAGCAATTGAAACTATTTTTAATGGTTTCATAATTTAATTAATCTTTTGTTAAAAAAAGATGCTGTTATGGCTATAGCTAGAGCATCAGCAGCATCATCTGGCCTTGGTATAGCATTCAAGCATAGTAAAGCCTTAACCATTAAACCAACCTGTTTCTTAGTAGCATTACCGCTGGCTGCTACAGCTTGTTTAACTTGCAGAGGTGTAAATTCTAAAATCTCTTTTCTATTCTGTCTAATAGCTAGCATTACTACGCCTCTGGCTTGTCCAACATCTAGAGCTGTCTTAACATTCTTAGCAAAGTATAGTTTTTCTACGGCTACTAAATCTGGTTTATGTTTTTTAATAAGTCTATTAACTTCCTGATATATTTGTTCTAACCTATCACTAAAATCTTTATGCTTACTTGTTTGAATACTACCAGTACTTACAAACTTTAAAGTATTGTTTATTTTTTCAATTACACCAAAGCCAGTATCAGCTACTCCTGGGTCTAATCCTAAAATAATTTGTTTTTGCTTAAACATTAAATATCAGCGTTGGTATATATATTATTAACATCGTCATCATCATCTAGGGTATCTAATAATTTAAGTAGCTTTTCTGAATTACTAGGAGTTACTTTTTCTTTAGCCAAGTAAATCATTTCTGAAGACTGCACTGTTAAACCTTTAGATTGTAAATTATCTTTTACTCTTTCTAAATCATCAATATTAGTAATTACTTTTGTTTCCTCATCTTTGTTTATATCATCAGCACCTGCTTCTATGATATTCAATTCTTCTGCTTCACTTAATTCTTTTTTATCTAAAATAATCTGTCCTTTAGTATCAAACATCCATAAGACACTACCACCTAAATTACCGCCTGCCTTACTTAGGATATGCTTAATATTAGAAACTGTTCTGTTCTTGTTATCAGTTAAGGCTTCAATAATTAAAGCTACTCCACCAGGACCATAACCTTCATAGAGCTGACTTTCAATCCTGGCTCCGTCTGTATCACCACTGCCCTTTTTTACAGCTCTCTCTATGTTATCCTTAGGCATAGAAAAGGCTCTAGCTTTATCAACGGCCATTCTTAATTTAAAATTCATACTTGGATCTGCCCCTTCTCTAGCTGCTACTATAATATTCTTAGAAAGCTTAGAGAACAAATTGCTTCGTTTAGCATCAGTACTTGCCTTGGCTCTTTTGATTGTTGCCCACTTTGAGTGACCGCTCATGATTTTCTGGTAATAAAAAACCTATAACGAATAACTATAACATGGAGAAATTATTTTATTTACATTTGTTATTAGTTATAAGCTATAAGTTACTTATAAAACTATTTAAATCTTAATTTATCATAACATAATCAAATACGTAAATCAAGCTTATATTTTTATTAATCTATG
>DAOVVF010000054.1 GCA_030632225.1 Candidatus Parcubacteria bacterium | reverse complement strand
CTCCACTTAAAAACATGCCTAAAGGCTTATCAGAAACTAATTGTCTTTTAATTGCTCTATCAAAAGTTTCTTTAACTTTGACTTTAGCTTCATCAAAAGAAATATCTTTTTGTTTAATAACTGGATTGTAGTACTTCTCTATTTTTAACTTATTATCCTTTAACAGCAAGTAATGTCCTGGTGATAGTTTTTTAATTTGCTTGAAAGGAGTACGAGGTCCATCAATATACAAGAATCTAAAGAAAAGATTTAAAGCATCCCAATCTAACTCTTTTTTTATACTATGAGCTAGAATACCTTTAATCTCAGAAGAAAAAATAAATTTATTATCTTCATAATAGTAGAACAAAGGTTTAACGCCAAAATGATCACGAGCTATAAACAACTCTTTGGTATTTTTATCATAGATAGCAAAAGCAAAGATACCATTAAATTTATCTAAACATTTAGGACCATATTCTATATATGCATTTAGAATAACTTCTGTATCACTATTTGATTTAAACTTGTAGCCTTTAGTTTCTAATTCTTTTCTAATTTCTAGAAAATTATATACTTCACCATTGTGTATAATATATTTAAAGCCATCAGCACTAATCATAGGCTGATGTCCTTTCTGAGAAATATCAAGAATTGATAGACGTAAATGTCCTAATGAAATGTTGTTGTCAATATAAACACCTTCATCATCTGGACCACGATGTTTAATAGCTTGATTCATCTTCTGAATCAATGCCTTGCTCTTAAAATTAAATCCGTTTAATCCACACATTAAAATTGTTGAATAATTCCTTTAGCTAATTTATCTAAACTATGATTATTAACTACTTCTTCTCTTAATTCTTGCCTTAATACTTTTTGTTTTTCTGCTGTTAAATCAACTAAAGCTAATAATTTATCTAAAGCATTATCCTGATTAGCTATTAATCCTGCTGGTAAAATATCTTTAGCAGAGTCATTAGAGGTTAAAACTAAAGCACCACAGCTCATTGCTTCTAGTATAGCTTTGTCTAAACTACCTGTACCAGAGAAATTAAGAAATACATCTGCTTCTTGGAATAAGGCTGGTGTCTGGTAATTAGCTACAGAACCCAAGAATTTAACATACTCTTCTAATTTACCGCCTCTAACTTGATTTTTTAAGCCCCCTAAATATTCCTGATCTTTTTCTAAAGTAGCTTCTCCAACTATCTGTAATACTACTTTTCTCTGATCTTTTAATTTTTTAACCAAATCAATCATTAAATCAATATGCTTAGTAGCACCTATCCTGCTGACACTTAACAACCTTAATTCTTCATGCTCTTCTTTTTCCTTAAAAGCAAACAATTCTGTATCAATACCTTGATGTAATATAGTTAACTTATTACTTTTCAAATTAAAACCTTGTGCAGTGGAAGTAATAGCTCTATCAACTAGAGAGTGTAATACTTTTAATTTAGCAGAGACAGAACCATGAGCATACCAAGCTACTAATTTCTTTCTAAATAACTTAGCCCAAGGAGCTATTAATATTCCATACTCTGGATTTTGATGAGCTAAGACTCCATCTACCTTAGGTACTAATTTAATAGCTAGTCTTTGAAAATTAACAAACTCTTTTAACCTATTCTTACCCTTTTCCTTACCTAAAGAATGTACTTCAACGTTCTGAGGTAAATTAGCAGCATTACCTTTTTCTAAACAAATAACATGTAGTTTATCTACATGATTAGCTAGTTTTTTTATCCAATTATAGGTAAAGCCGGCTAAACCGTCTTCTTGATCAACTTTCCTGGTAATCATCAGCAATTTCATCGCTTAATTATTAATGATTTCGTACCAAAAGTCAATAATCTTAGAATTGTTATCAGAAAACTTTTCTTTAACTAAAGCAAGTCCATTAGCTCCCATTTCCTTAGCCTTACTTGGATTATTTAATAGTTCTAATATTTTATCAGCTAAAGCTTGATAATCTTTGATTGGTACTAAGTATCCATTATATCCATCTTTGATAATTTCTTTAGCCCCAGTAGTATTAGTAGACATTACAGGTTTAGCACAAGCATTTGCTTCTACTAAAACTTTACCAAAACTTTCTGAAGTAGAACTTAATACAGTTAAGTAAGAAGATTTGTAATAACTTGGTAAATCTTCTGTATTGACTCTGCCTGCTAGAACTACCCTATCTTTATCTAAAGGTATTTTATCATTCTCTGTGTAATTACCAACTAGCCACAATCCAGCATCTTTGTTCTTGTCAAAAACAATTTTCATTGCTTTAAACAAAGTATCAAAATCTTTTACTTTATCTTTTCTACCAACCATTAATATCATTTTATCTTTCTTTGTTTGCAAAACTTTCTCATTTTTAGCAAATCTATCAATATCAATTGGTGTAGCCATAACTTTAATCTTGTTTTCATCAATACCAGCTTTAATTAACTTTTCTTTCTGTCCTCTGCTCATTACTCTAATACCATCAGCCTTAGGGACAACAAACTTAGATATTCTAAGGAAAATAGAATTTAAAGACCTTTCTTTTAGCCATAAAGGGTTTTGCCAGAAATCTCCATGAAAATGTACTAGTAATTTTATACCATGCCTTTTCTTTAACCACCAGCCTACTAAGCCTGTTAAGAAAGGATCCTGACAAACTACTAAATTAATCTTTCTTTGCTTCTTTATTTTCTTAAATATCCTTAAAGCATCCCAAAAGAAAAATAGTTTGTCTAAAGAATTGCTTCCATGACCAACTACATTATCTGCTATCCTATACTCTCCTAGACCATCACTATTAGTAGTATGAACAATTATATCTAAATACTTAACAGACTCTCCATACTTTTGATGACGTTCTAAAGCATCTCCTAATTTTGGTCCACCAGCTAATGTCTTATCTATACTAATCATTAGCACAGAGGTGTCCTTAAAGATATTAATAGTATCTCTAGCAGCTTGTTGATATGTATAGTTGTATTTAATATTAGTTATTTCCTGAGAATAGCCATTGTATTCTTCTTTATCTAACAATCTATTAATCTCTTTAGTAATATCATTTACATTCAAAGGATCAAATAATCTAATATCATCTTTTATCCAATTAAAACCTATTTCTACTGAAGAGACAAAAGGAACATTCAAGCTTAAACATTCTAACATCATGTTAGGACTAATATCAGTTAAACTAGGAAAAATTAACAGATAAGCATTAGTTATTCTTTGTTTTAATGCTTCTCTAGATAATTTAGGTTCAATACTAATATTACTATGCCCTTTAATTAATTCTTTTAACTCTGATCTTAAGGGTCCTTCACCAATCAAAATTAAACTAAATGATTTATTTTTAATTTCTTGGAAAGCTTTTATTAAATTCCTAATATTATTTTTGTTTATAAACCTCCCGGCAAAGATTATTTCTTTATTAACTTCCGTTCTTAAACTTTTCTCGGCAACAATATCAACTGGATTAGAAATAATAGATAGCTTGTCACTAGCTAAACAGTAATATTTCTTAAAGACATCTCTTTGAAAACTAGTCGTAAAGATAATACCTTTAGCTTGTTTAAAAACCCATTTAATTATCTTAAATCTTAACTTCTCCTGTTTATATAGTTTGTTATAATAGAACTGTCTCATAGTAACTAAGTTCTCAGTTCTATCTAAATATCTTTCCCAGATAAAATCACCACCTACTCTGATATATAGTTGTTTTTTAAACTTCCTAGTAATTAAAGCGGCTGGTAAACCAGCACTAAAGTGATCAAAAGCATAGATAGCATCATAATCTTTAGCTATTTTCTTTAATGCTTTGTAGTAATTAAAATAATTAGCTAATTTATTACCCCTCTTTATTCTAATAACTTTGTAACCAAGATCTTTATCACCACTATACTCACCAGTATCACAGTAAGTTAAAACAGCTACCTTATGTCCATTAGCTAAAAACTCCTTAGCTATCTTAGGTATGTAAGTAGCTGGTCCACCAACTTCTGGTATAAATATGCCTGTAGCAATTAATATTCTCATAGTTTCTCAAAAATTTGATTCATTTTGTTAGCTATTGAATCCCATGAATATTTATCTAGCACTAACTTTCTGCCATTTTCTTGGACTCTACTATATAGTTCTTTATCTTTTACATATTTTTCTACGGCTTTAGCAATACTAGCTGGATTCCTTACTTCACAGAACAATCCTGTTTCATTCTCTTTTAGAAAATCCGGAATACCGCCAACTTCTGTACCAATGATCGGAGTATTAACTGCCATAGCTTCTAGAAAAGAATTACCTAATCCTTCTGATAATGAAGGACGTATAAATATATCTGCTGTGGCAACATAACGAGGCAGTTCTTTGTAATCTTTATGACCTAAAAAAATAACCTGATCAGCTACGCCATCAATCTTAGCTAAATCTTTTAACTTAGCTTCATCTGGTCCTGAACCTAAGATTATTAACTTAGCTTTAATACCAATCTTAAATATCAAAAAATTCATTGATTTAATTAAATCATCTAGACCGTTCTTCAAAGCTAAACGAGAAGTAGTTATTAAAACAGTTTCATCTGTAATATTTAATTCTTTCTTTAAATTTAACTTATCTTCTTCAGACAAACTTAATTTAAAAACATTTATATCAACACCATTAGGAATTAAAACAATTTCTCCTTTATTACCCATCTTTCTTGATCTCTTTCCTAAAAACTTACTAATAACTTGAGTTACTTTTGCTTTACGATATATT
>DAOVVF010000014.1 GCA_030632225.1 Candidatus Parcubacteria bacterium | reverse complement strand
TTGATCTAAAGGTGTCGGTACCCTCTATTAGCGGCAGCAACGCTTCCCAGGATGTTAATTACACCGTACAGGCAGTTGTGTCTTCATAGGATTGACTTTAGTGTTTTTGAGGGCTGAGAGTAGTGTACTTTGTGTGGTAATAATACTGATTTGTTTTTATGATAAGAGGAATAATTATATTTTGATTATTACTACTAACACCTAATCTAGTTTTAGCCAGACTGGGGGTAGGTGTTGGTAAGGGGAAGGTAATAATTAATGAGCCAATGAAAGCGGGCAAGACTTATCAGCTGCCTGTTTCTTCTTTGGTGATTATTAATACAGGAAATGAACCAGCCAGCTATGAAGCTGAAGTAACTTATCATGTTGATCAGGAGGAAATGTGGCCGCCACGGGAATGGTTTACTTTTTCACCGATAGATTTTGATTTAGAGCCTGGTAAATCCCAAGAAGTAACGGTAGAGATAAATTTACCAGTTAGGGCTGTGCCTGGTGATTATTTTGCTTTTTTAGAAGGACATCCTATAGACAGAGGTGTAATGACATCCAGTGGCGTAGCCAGTATTGGTATAGCAGCTGCTACCAAATTTAATTTTACAGTGGCGCCTTCTAATATTTTTCAGGGAATTTATTATAAGATTGCATCTTTTTTTGCTAAGACTACACCTTGGAGTTATATAGTTATAGCGGTTATATTTGCATCTATATTAGTAACCTTATTTAGAAGACGTTTTAATTTTAATATTAGTGTAGGCAAGAAATAATAGTTTTTTAGAATTAATGTCTAAATTTTTTAGAATATCAGCTTATATACTCCCTCTATTATTAGTGGGACTGTTTTTTATTAGCGGGGACACTAAGGCTAATATAGATGCTTTGGTAGCAAATATAAAAATTTAAATTTACTTTCATCTGTTTTCTTCTTGATATTAATAATGTGATAATTATGATTTTGCTGGTGCAACTTGTAGTGATTACGGCTATAATGCTGGTTCTTTAAGCTGTGATCCTGATTGTAGTATTAATTCTTCTGGTTGCTATAATGATGATGGTGGAGACGATGATCCTCCTCCTGGAGGAGGCGGCGGAGGCGGCGGTACTCTTGTAACAATGGTTAATTTTTCTGGCCGAGCCTATCCTGCTAGTGAAGTTACATTATTAAAAGATGGTCAAATAGTAGTAATTTCTACAGCTGGACCAGATGCTAACTTTTCTATGTCTTTAAGTGGTTTATCTGCTGGAAACTATAATTTTCTTATTTACAGTGAAGATAAGAAAGGTAGAAGATCTTCTTTATTTTCTTTTCCTACTTATATAGCTTATGGAGCGACCACAAATATTAGTGGTATATTTCTAGCGCCGACTATAGCTGTTGATAAATCAGAGGTTAAGTATGGAGATAATTTAACTATTCTTGGCCAAAGTGTACCAGATGCTACAGTAACTATTAATATTAATTCAGAGCAAGAATTGTTTAGATATATAACAACAGATGAAGATGGAGCTTATTTATATAATTTTGATACTTCATTATTAGTTAAAGGGGATCATTTAGTTAGAGCCAAGTCACTTGCAGATAGTGAGATAAGCCCTTATGGCAGATCTTTAGGTTTTATAGTAGGAGAAAGAAATGTCTTAGCTAAAGAGTCTAGTTCAGGTCTTATAACAGGTAAAGGAGATTTTAATAGTGATGACAAGATAAATTTAATAGATTTTTCTATAGCTGCCTATTGGTATAAAAGACCGGCTCCTCCTAGTCATGTAGACTTAAATAGTGATAATAAAGTAGATTTAATAGATTTTAGTATTATGGCCTATCATTGGACAGGTTAAATTAGAATGATGATAAAGAAAACCACAATTAAATATTTAGTAACTATTATTTGTCTTTTGTTTCCTTTGCATAGTATATATGGAGCTCAGTTTAGTTTAGACAGTGAAAAGAATGAACTTAATTTAGAAAGAAACTGGGAAGTAAAATTATTAATAGATACAGAGGGTGAATATGTAAATGCTTTTGAGGGCAAGATAACATTTCCAAATAATCTTTTAAAGTTTTTAGATGTTAGAGGGCAAGATGAAATAGTAAATTTTTGGATAGAGAAGCCCCAGTTAATAAATGATAATCAAATTAGTTTTTCAGGTATTACACCAGGAGGATATAATGGACAAGGTGTGTTATTTAAAATAATCTTTGAGACAATTGATATAGGTGAAGCCTTAGTAATCTTAGATCAGGCAAGTGTATTATTAAATGACGGACAAGGCACCCACGCTAAGTTAAGTGTTAATAATGCATCTTTAAGCATTGGTGAAATAGAGGCTAGCTCAGAAATAATAGTGATTGAAGTAAGAGATAATGAACCTCCAGAAGCTTTTACTCCTATTATAACTAAAATACCGGAAATATATGGTGATAAGTATGTACTTATCTTCTATACACAAGACAAGGGATCAGGCATTGATCATTATGAGATTAAAGAAGGCTGGCGAAGATACAAGGTTGTTGATAGTCCTTATATTTTAAAAGATCAGAAACTTAGTAAAAAAATTAAGATAAAAGCTATAGATAAATTTGGTAATGAAAGATTGATTACTATTGCATCAGTCTATCCAACAGAATTGTATGAAAATTATATAATTTATGTTATAATAACAAGCGTATTAGTATTGTTATTTCTTGTTTATATAACAAGGAGGGTTTTATGGAAGAAAATAAAACAAAAACAAAATTAAATAAAAACAAATATATTTTTGTGGTTATTTTGTTAACCACTTTTTTGTTCGCTCAAAATGTTTTAGCAGCTACTATTTATCCTTCACCATCGACAGGTTCATATAAAATAGGGCAAACTTTTTCTGTTGGTGTTTATGTTTCTAGCTCTGATCAAGCTATGAATGCTGTTTCAGGTACTTTTTCTTTTCCGGCAAATAGGTTACAAGTTACTTCTATATCAAAAAGTGGTTCAGTAGTTAATTTATGGGTGCAAGAACCAGGTTATTCTAATAGCAATGGTACTGTTAATTTTGAAGGTATTATCCTTAATCCAGGCTTTAAAGGTTCTAATGGTAAGGTAATTACTATTAACTTTAAAACTAAATCATCAGGTAATGCTAAATTAACTTTTTCTTCTGGTTCAGTCTTAGCTAATGATGGCCAAGGCACTAATATCTTAACAGGTTTAGGTTCAGCCAGCTTTAATATTAATGTGCCATTAATAGGACCAGGAGCTGGGGAGTCAGAAACGCCAATGGTAACTTCAGGAGTGCCAGCGGCTCCACAAATATTTTCTGAAACCCATCCTAATCCAGATAGCTGGTATAGTAATAACACGCCACACTTTAGCTGGCTATTAGCAAGGGGTGTTACAGGTACTCGTCTTTTAGTAGGCAGTGCACCACAAGCTACTCCATCAGTATCTTATGTTCCAGCTATATCTTCACGTCAATTAGAAGATGTGTCTGACGGTATTTGGTATTTTCATGTTAGATTAAGTAATGCTAGTGGTTGGGGTAATATTACTCATTTCCGTTTCCAGGTTGATGCTACAGATCCAGAGCTATTCAGTATGGAAACAGTAGATGAAGAGGATTTAACGACACCAACTAGAAGTTTTATTTTTGATTCTCATGATGAAGCTTCAGGCATTAGTCATTATGAAGTACAAATTGATGATGGCGAACCAGAGGAATGGTTAGATGATGGCAGTCATATATATACTACTCCTATATTAGGTCCTGGTAGTCATACTTTAATAGCTAAAGCAGTTGATAGGGCTGGTAATTTCTTAACTAATTTTAGTGAGTTTAGAATTGAGCCAATTGAAGCACCAGTTATTACTGAATATCCTAAAGAATTGCCAAGTAATGAAATATTTGTAGTTAAAGGTAAATCATATCCTAATTCACAAGTAGTAATTTGGTTACAAGCAGAACATGAAGCACCTTTTAGTAGTTTAACTACTACAGATGAAAAAGGTAACTTTACTCATATACATGAAGATAGACTAGATGATGGTATTTACAATCTGTGGGCTGAAGCTATAGACGAGCGAGGAGCCAGGAGTGAAGCAACCAAGCAATTTACTGTCATGGTTAGCCCTTCCAAGTTTATCAGAATAGGTTCCCTAACAGTTAGTGTCCTATCAGTCTTAGTACCTTTCTTAGCTATTGTTTTCTTCATGATATTTATGACTCTATTCAGCTGGCGTAAATTACGTATTATACGTCGTAGAGTTACTACAGAAACCCTAGAAGCTGAAGCAGTTTTGCATAAAGAATTTGATAGTCTAAAGAAAAAGATTAGAACGCATATTAAAGCTATAGAAAAAGTTAGTAATAAACGTAAGTTAAGCAAGGAAGAAACTAAGATTGTTAATCAACTTAAGAAAGATTTAGATAGTGCTGAAAAAAAAGTACAAAAAGAAATAAAAGATATTGAAAAAGAAGTTAAATAATATAGAACAGTCCTTGATTCCAGGGACTGTTTTGTTATTTACACTTTAAGTTTTTTCGTGTAAAATTGATATACTTATGAAAAATAATAGACAAGTAGTTTTAGTTTCAGGCTCTATAGTCTTTGACAGGATAATGAATTTTCCTGGCTATTTCAAAGACCATATTTTGCCTGATAAAGTACATATTCTAAATGTAAGCTTTTCTTTGTATAGAATACAGGAAAGTTTTGGTGGTACTGCTGGTAATATTGCTTACAATCTTTCCTTACTTAAACAACCAGCTAAGGTATTAGGCTTGATTGGTGATGATTTTACTAAATATGCTAGCTGGTTAAAGAAGCATAAAGTAGATATTTCTAAAGTTAAGAAAGTTAAAGGTGAACCAACTGCTTCTGCATATATAATGACTGATAAGTCTGATAATCAGATTACTGGCTTCTATCCAGGGCCTTTAGATGCTAAATACTGCCAGGTAGTCAGGAATATAAAGAACATAGCTTTAGCTATAGTCTCTCCAGATTTTAAGCTAAGAATGTTAGAATATGTTAAAATATATAAAGAATTAGGAGTACCATATATATTTGATCCAGGACAACAAATAACTTCTTTTACTGTGCCAGAGTTACGTAGAGTAATTAAAGGAGCTAAAGTTCTAATTGGTAATGACTATGAAATAGAGTTGATTTTAAGGAAACTTAAGTTAAAACTTAAGAGTTTAGAAAAGATGGTAGAGATTTTGATTATAACCAAAGGAGTTAAGGGTTCAGCCATATATTCAGACAACAAGAAGATTAGAATTCCATCAGCTAAAGTAATTAATGTAACTGATCCAACTGGAGCAGGTGATGCATACAGAGCAGGATTAATTAAAGGATTGTTAGCAAACTATCCTTTAGCTAAAGTAGGACGATTAGCTTCTTTAACTGGAGCCTATGCTGTTGAAAAGCAAGGCACCCAAGTACATACATTTAATCTAAAAGAATTTAATCAGAGGTATAAGAAAAATTTTAAATAAATATTATGAAGCATCATGTTAAAAGTTTAACACTTGCTAAAGAAGGCAAGAAAAGAATTGAATGGGCTGATAGAGATATGCCTGTTTTACAAAGTGTCAGACAAAAGTTTGCCAAAGCTAAACCTTTAAAAGGCAAGAAGATGTCAGCTTGTCTGCATGTTACAGCAGAAACAGCTAATTTGATGAGAGCATTAAAAGCTGGAGGAGCTAATGTACTATTAGTAGCCTCTAATCCTTTATCTACTCAGGATGATGTAGCCGCTTCTTTAGTTAAAGATTATAATATTCCAGTGATGGCTATTTGCGGTGAAGATAGAACTACCTATTATAGACATTTAAATGCTGCTCTAAAGCATAAACCAGTAGTTACTATGGATGATGGAGCTGATTTAATTTCCCTATTACATTCTAAATACAAATCTTGGATAAAAAATATAGTTGGTAGCATGGAAGAAACTACTACTGGAGTTATTAGATTAAAAGCCTTGGAAGCTGAGAATAAATTAAAGCTGCCAGTTATTGCTGTTAATGATGCTCAGACTAAGAATCTATTTGATAATCGCTATGGCACAGGACAATCAACTATAGATGGTATTGTTAGAGCTACGGATATTCTACTAGCTGGTAAATATATAGTAGTAGCTGGTTATGGTTGGTGTGGTAGAGGTTTTGCTATGAGAGCTAGAGGCATGGGAGCTAAGGTAATAGTTACAGAAGTAGACAGAATCAAAGCTTTAGAAGCTACTATGGATGGTTTTGATGTGATGACTATGTCTAAAGCTGCTAGGATAGGTGATCTTTTCTGTACTTTAACAGGTAATATGAGTGTTTTAAGAAAAGAACATTTTAAATTAATGAAAGATGGAGCTATGGTTTGTAATTCAGGACATTTTGATGTTGAAATAGATATAAAAGCTTTAAAGAAAATGGCTACTAAAGTTAAAAAGAATGTTAGAAATTTTGTAGATGAATATACAGTTAAAGGCAAGAAGATATATCTCTTAGCTGATGGCCGTTTAATTAACTTAGCAGCTGCTGAAGGACACCCAGCTTCTGTAATGGACATGAGTTTTTCTACCCAAGCTTTAGCTTCAGAATATGCAATAAAGAATCATAAGAACTTTGAGAACAAAGTATACTATGTTCCTCAGAATATTGAAGAACATGTAGCTAGATTAAAATTAAAATCAATGAATATTAATATTGATAAATTAACACCTTTGCAGCAGAAGTATTTAGCTTCTTGGGACATGGGCACTTAATATATGCATAGAATACCTAATCCAGATTATATACATCATAAAGATTCAAAGATTGTTTCTATGATCAGAGAGATTGTTTTTGGTGCAGAAGATGGTATGGTTTCTACTTTAGGTGCTTTAACTGGTATTGCTGTGGGTAGTAATAATCACTTTGTTGTTATTTTAGCTGGTTTAGTAATTATTGCTGTAGAATCTATTTCTATGGGTGTAGGCTCATATATCTCTAATTTATCAGAGAGTCAGGTTAATAAACGTAAACTTCATGAAGAAAAGGAAGAAATAAAGGATTTTCCTTCTGAAGAAAAAGAAGAACTTAAAAATATTTATCTTAAAGATGGTTGGCCAGAGAAACTAGCTACTGAAATGGCTGAAGTAGCTTCTCAAGACAAAGACCTTATGCTTTTAGAAATGGCCTATCATGAGTTATATATAGCTCCCCAGAAAGAAGCACATCCTTTGCAACGTGGTCTGACTATGTTTTTAGCATATATAGTAGGAGGCTTGATTCCTTTGTTCGCTTATTTTATACTACCTATATCAACCGCTACTATTGTTTCTATAATAATTACTCTATTTGCTCTATTTATTCTAGGGGCTAGTACTACTAGGTATACTAAAGGTAGTTGGATAAAAACTGGTTTGCGAGTATTAGTGCTAGGTGGTGTAGCTTTGTTAGTAGGATATCTAGTGGGTAGACTTATGAATGGATTAATATAATTAATAATTAAATAATAAATATATGGCAATTTCAAAAGAAGAATTAATTAAATTACTTAACAATGATTTAGAAAAGGAGTACGGAGCTGCTATTCAGTATATTAATCATGCAGCTGTTATGACTGGTGCTCAATTTGGTGATATTATTAAAGAACTAAAGGTGCATGCTAATGAAGAAATAGCTCATGCTATAGTCTTAGCTGATCAGATTAGCTATTTAGGTGGTAAGCCATCAGTAGATGTATCTAAAATTAATATTGATGCTGATAATGTAAAGATGTTAGAGCAGGATTTAGCTGGAGAAGAGGATGCTATAGTTCGCTACAAAGCTAGAGTAGAGCAAGCAGAGGAATTAAAAGAGTTTGCTTTGTCACAGCAATTAAGGAATATTCTAGCTATGGAACAAGAGCATGCTATGGATCTAGAACAAGCTTTAGGTAAATAAAAAGTTAAATAAAAAATTATGAGTTCAGACAAAAAAGACGCAGCCAAGTTTGCTTTCTTTTACATGTTATCTTTAGTTGCCCTAGTCTTCATGGCTTTAGCAGCTGGTATGGTAATTTTCCAGTTTATCAACAAAGAGATACTTGATATTATAAATCAATACAGTGGTAGTTATTCAGATAGTCAAATGAGATTTGCTATCTCTTCTTTAGCTGTCTCTACCCCTATCTACTATATTACTACTAGGCAAATCTACAAAAATCTTTACTCTGGAGAACTAGATCAAGATGCCGGAGTACGTAAGTGGTTAACCTATTTAATTCTGTTAGTAGCTGTAGTAGTTATGTTAGGCTGGTTAATAGCTATCCTTAATAATTTCTTAGAAGGTGAAGTAACTACTAAGTTTATCTTAAAAGCTTTAACAGCACTATTAATCTCTGGCAGTATCTTTTCTTTCTATCTCTATGACATGAAAAGAGATAATGTTAAAGGAGCTAAAGATAATAAGATTAGAATATATTTCTATACTTCTCTAGCAGTCATATTAATAATATTTGTGACAGCATTATTTACAGTAGATTCTCCAGCTGAAACTAGAAAAAAGAAAATAGACAATCAAGTGATCAATAATTTTGCACAGATAGAGGGTGCTTTGAATAATTACTATCATGATTATGAAAAGCTACCTGAGAGTATGTCAGATCTACAAGATGAGTATGGATATTTAAGTAATGAAGATTTGCAAAATCCACTTACTCAAGAAGCATACACCTATCGAGCATTAGATGAACGTAAGTATGAACTTTGTACTGTTTTCCAG
>DAOVVF010000029.1 GCA_030632225.1 Candidatus Parcubacteria bacterium | reverse complement strand
AAGGCGCAGCATGCTTATTAGACCCAACTTTATCACCAGCCTTTAGGGGAGCAGTACAAAATCCTATCTATACCGGTGTATCTGGAGAAGGTTATTGTAATGATTATTATATTACAGGTGATCGTTGTAATGATGGTACTACTGACTGTGATATCGGACCGATGAATTGCCATGTCTATCCATGGGCCGATGGAGCAGCTGTTAATTCAACGGATGTTACTTGTGCTGGAGAACCAGCTTGTCAATTTGCAAATTGTATTCTTAATATGGTTATGCCTGGTTTACCAACCCATAGTGATTTAGATGAAGATGGTAATAATGTTTCTCCTGATCCAACCTGGTGTAGTGATTATGGAGAAGTTCAAGGCACCTTTGTGGATGAAGGTCGCTATAGCTATTATGATGTTACAGCTATAACTGGATGCTTAGATAAGCTACTTTATGTTTGTGAAAGAAATGGGCAGGGTGATGCTTGTTTGAAAGATCCTATAGTTAATGATCAGGTCTTGGAAAATCTTATGGAAGATATATATGATGAAGTTTTAGGAAATCCTATTAGAAACATTGATGGCTGTTTAAATTCTGATATACCAGCTGATTGTCATGAAGATACCACTGGTGCTTTCTGGCTATCTACTTACGGTACTCCTTGCACTGGTTTAGATTGCTATCAAATGTGCTCTACTATAGCTGAACTAGATGCTGAAGCTAATAATTCTTGGGTTAGAACTGATATTTGGTGGCGTAATGAAAGAGATGGTGACAGAGTAATTAATCCACCTTGGGTTTCCTGGTATTATGCTGGTTCTCAATATGTTCATAATTCTAATATAGTTTTTGGTGGAGTTAAAAATATAACAGGTTATGAGAATGATTTCTATCCAATACCAGATGGCTATTTCGGAGCTGCTTTAGATGAAGCTAATAGTGGTATAGTAGTTAATGAAGCTCCTTTGGGGGTAACTCCTTCTGCTGGATTATCAACAGTAACTTTTTTTAGTACTGATGCTGGTCAATCTAGAGACTTAGCCCATTTATTTGCTAGAGTGTATAAAAGATTATGGAATGGCTTAGCCTATGATCCTGGTTCAACAGAAATGATTGATGCTTTAGCTAATGATCAAAATCCTCATGCTGGTTTTGAATATAATCCACGTATTTTACAAGTTTGTGAGGATAAGATTTGTAAGGATGGTGCGGGAACAGTTCAATCAGGTATTACTGTTAATAATCGTACTACAGGTCAAGTAGATGGACATAGTTCATTATTTACAGCTATTAAGTTCTTCTATTATGCTCATCCAGATCATATGCCAATAGTTAATGTAGATATAGACTGGGATGATGATAATGCGGGCTTTGTTACTAACCCTGGTAAATACAAGAATAGTATACCTACATGTGGAGCTGATTTATTAACTCCAGGTGGGGAAGGATTACAAGGTTTTGGTGGTTTAGATAGAGCTTGTCGTCAAGGCTATAAAGTTTTCTATCATGATTATCGATATGACCCTGATTATCTTTGTGATGGATCTGGCGGTAGTCCAGATTTGCGTCCTGTCGCAGCTTCTTGTTACAAGCCAGGAGCTCAACTGAAGGATAGATGGAGTAATACAAGTATAGAATACTTTGATAATTGGATAGTAATTTATGAACAATAATATATGAAGATAGTTAATTTTAAATCTGAAAAATTTTGGGCATTATTTATTGTTATAATTGGTATAGCTATATTTTTACCTAGTGTAGTTCAAGCTTTTAGTGTTAAAGATACTATAGTAGAAGGTCTAGGCTATATTATTTGGTTTTTATGGCTAACACCAATGCTCTTGATCCTACAAGGAGAGTTATTCTTATTACCAATTATTGCTTCATATAATGGATTTACTACAGCTGGAGGAGTATTAGTAGGTTGGAAAGCTTTACGAGATCTAGCTAACATGTTCTTTATTCTCATACTATTAGTAATAGCTTTTGCTACTATTTTAGGTATTGAAAGATATGGCTACAAATCTTTATTAAAACGTTTAATTTATGTGGCTGTTCTGATTAACTTTAGTATGACTTTAGTGGGATTATTGATTGATATATCTCAGGTAATTATGCTGACTTTTGTACAAGCTATTAGAGATGTAGCAGTTGGTAATATTGCCGTAGCTTTTGGTTTAGGAGATATATTTAATTTAGGCAATTCAGGAGCAACTGAATCAGGACTTTCTTTTGCTAATTATATTACAGCTTTATTATTAGGTGGTATTATGGTTACTATTGTAACGGTTGTAGTTGGTACTTTTATTATCATGCTAGCTATGAGGATAGTAAAGTTATGGATATTAATAGTTGTTTCTCCTTTAGCTTTTCTAGCCTACACTTTTCCTAAAACAGAAAGTTATTTTAGTAAATGGACAGAAGACCTAACTAAGAACCTTATCATTGGTCCTATGTTAGCTTTCTTTTTGTGGTTATCTTTTACTATTGTTGGCCGTGGTAATATATATGAAGATTTTAATATAGACAATCCAGATCAACAAATAGGGCAGAATGTTAGTGGGGCTACTACTAAAGCTAATTTTACTAATTTTATTATAGCCTTAGCATTATTAGTTGGTGGATTATCAGCAGCTTCTAGTTCAGGAGCTTTTGGTGCTAGCATAGCAGCTAAAGCCAGTGGAGTTATAAAAGCAGGTGCTGCTAAACGTTTAAGAAGATATCCAGGCGCTATAGCTTCTCGAGCTGGTGTAATTGCTACTCGTGGTGTTATAGATAAAGAAGGCAGACTCAAAGGTGCTGCTAAAGCTTTACCATTTGTACTACCTCGTTGGGGACGCATGATTCAAAGGTCAGCTCACAAGATGCAAGGTTATGATGCGGCTAGAATACAGCAAGAGAAAACAGAGGATGAGAAATATATTAAACCAACTCATAAGGTAGAATTTGAGGCTAGTCAGGCTACTTTAGCTCAGCAGAAAGGAAAAACTAGGAGAAGATTAGGCAAGGCTTATTCTGCTTTAACTATCGGAGGAGCAAAAGATAGAGAACTTATGCAAGCTCAGAATATAATAGACAGAGGAGAAGACACCGTTCAAAATTCTGAATGGTTAACTGATAGGATGCGTACAGCTGGTGATGAAGAAAGAATGGAGAAAGTACAGGCTAATTATTGGACTTTCAAGGATAAGGAAGAGGCTATGCGTATTATACGTAAAAGAGGTTTAAAAGGAGTTTTAACTGATGTTAAATCAGAAGGTTTATATGAACTAGATGAAGCAGGAAATATAGAGAAAGATGAGAAGACGGGCAAAGATGTTACCAAAGACTCTACTTTATATGCTTTACAAGCTATTCATGATCCATCACATGGTCACGCTGATCATAATGCCATAACGGCAGCTATCCATAGTAATACTAAAGTAGATAGATGGGCTATTGAGAATATGATTAGAGATAATTTTGGCACATTGTTCTTAGAAAATTTAATAAAGGACACTGGTATTGATACTTCAGATGGTGTCTCTCCTGATAAAAGGCATATTGCTGATAATAATCTTAGCAATCCAGCTATTATTGCTGGACAGCAATTAGCTAAGGAGTATATTCAGAAAATGGGAGCTGTTATAGATGAAAAGACAGGTAAAATAAAGTTCTTAGGTCCGGATGCATATATATATGCCAGACAACAGGAGGATTTACGTCAAACAGATATTAAACCAGGACAAATAGCCGAGAATTTATATCGCTGGCATGATGAAGATGATTCAGAATTTAATGATAGAAAACAAAGAGCTAGAGAATTAGACGAAGTTTTTGTTGATGATCCTAATAGTATGAAAGCAGAGTATTTGAAAGAAAAATTTATAGAAGGCACTGGTAAAAATGCAAAAATTAAAGAAAAAGAATTTGAGGAGTATAGGCAAAAAATGTATAGGCAGTTGTTAGATATACGTCAAAAAGGAGTGGCACCAGAAATGAGGAGCGGTGAAGAGTATTTTGATTTCTATGACAATAGTCATGTTTGGGATGGACTAGATAGGGATAATCCAGAAGCAGTTAGAGAAGCAGCTAGATTGTATGTACATAAGTATAAGATGCCTGCTGCTGCTCGTAGTGATATTATAAGGCAAGAAGCCACTT
This sequence comes from Candidatus Parcubacteria bacterium, assembly GCA_030632225.1. Taxonomy (GTDB): domain Bacteria; phylum Patescibacteriota; class Patescibacteriia; order UBA1558; family GWA2-36-10; genus DAOVVF01. The sequence continues at coordinate 2,416 of DAOVVF010000029.1, read as the reverse complement.
TTGCTAAAGAGAGTGAAGCAGGTGTAAAACAACGCCAAACATTATATGATAAATATAAAATTGACTCTAATCAACAGAGAGAAATAGATGAAGCTATTGACAAAGTTACAGAAGTAATGACAGCTAATATAGAAAAGTTAGCACCAGGTATATCTAAAATAAGTACAAATGCAGAACAAGATGTTAGAGAAAGATTAGCCGCTCAAGTGGCTGGTGACAAAAGAAAATCTTTCAATTGGCCAGCTAAAAGTTTCTATACCGAAGTGCAGGATGGAGCTCATGGTAGTCGTTTAATGGAGGCTAATGTGGGTAATGTTTGGGAAAGAGCAATGATGGACCAAGGTATTGCTCAGATGGAAAAGCAACAACAAGCACAAGCTTTTGCTGTTGGTACGGACACACAGAATACTTACTTAGTTAATAAGATAGTAGACTTTGGCATGTTGCCACAGAAGGCTTTGGTTGAGAACATTCCAAAACCTTTAGCTGCTAAAGCTATGCAAGCCTTGGCTGATATTACTGCTATGAGAAGAATGGAGTTACCACAAGACTTTAATATTATAGGTCCTAATATGAAGAAGTTATTAGCTATTTTACAGTATAAAGCTGAGAATGAAGAAGGGGGAGCTATAGCAGTTAGTGAACTTATTAATAGAGAAGTAGCACTTAAAGATATGGTTAATAATTTTAATGAAATGTTTGGGGGCAAAGGAGTTAAGATTGATCTAGACACTAATATGTATCATGAGCCTGGTCAAAAACCTATTCCGATGGATGATTATTCAAAAAAGAATGGTTATCATGATTATGAAATACAAAAACAACCTCCTCCTGAAGAAGATAAGAAAGATAAAAGTAAAGGTAGCTCTACTTCAGGCGGTGCTTCAAGTAAGACAGGAGGGTCTAAGGGTGGCAAGAAAGCAGGCGGTCAAGGAGATAAGAGTGATACAAGAGCAGAGCACGAAAAACAACCTCCTCCTGAAGATTTTCAGCCCAAAGAAGGAGAAGAAGAGGAAACAGAATAAGTAAATAACAAAAATAAAAATATATGCTCTTAAAAGATGACTGGATAACTTTTCCAGAAGGAGTCAAGCTTTTTGTTCTAAATGAAGCTGAAGATTTAACCTGGGGAGTAATTAGAAAGTTTGAGCTAAATGATACTCAGGCTATGTTTATTTTTGACCTCTTAGATGAAGTATTCTTGAAAAGAGTTAAACCTTTAAATTTTCCCAACGAATTAGATAAAATAAAAGATGCTAAATCAATAGAGATTAGACTATTAGCCTTAGATTTAGCTCATAAAATATTATGGCCCTTACAAGAATATTTAGAAGAAATAGACCGTTTAATTTTACGTTTAGGTGGTAAAGTACCACAACTAAGACGCTTAAAGGGAACTTCAGCATCAGAACAAATATTAACTCTTGATAATATAGTTGGTACAGTTAAAGAGTTAATGTCTAAACATAGAGATTTTAAAGAACAACGTTTGACTAGTAATAAGATTGTTGATAAAAGAGCTAAACATGTAGCTCCGACAGTAGATAATTGGATAAAGGATTATGTACATTTTTCAGGAGCTGGTCAGCATGGTTCTTTACAACGAGCTCAATATCTTTCTAAGAGCTCTAATATCTTAGCTTTGAGTAAGGAGGAGTTAAATTCTTTACGCTTTTTCCTTACTTCTTATGATGATAGTATAAAAGTTAGTTTCAATAAAAAAAAGGGCAAATTAATAGTCTCAGAAGTTATTGATGTTAAAGCAGAAAAGGAAGATGTTAGTATAGATAATCTTCTAAGAGAATTTCAAAATCAATTAGAAGCTATAGAAAAGGATTTGTTAGCTTCTCAGTTTATTCTTTCTGAAGCAGATAACAATCTACAACAAGTTAGAGATATACTCTGGAAAGCTATAGGAGTGCAAGATAAAGCAAAAGCACTTAGTTGTGTTAGAGTTTTAATTGAAAAAAGAAGTTTGGATATAATGTTACAGGAAGATAATAGATTTAAGAGTATTTTAAAAAGATTTATAAGTATCAAATATGGTAATAGTATGGCAGATGTTTTAGATAGAAGTATTGATAAGCTGTTAGTTAGAAGATTGTTTTTAGAAATGCTTTTGGTAGATAAGTTGTCTTTAACAGAACAAGAAACTGTATTAACTGCTTTTTATTTAACCAACTTAGTGTCAGGAGCAAATCAGTTAGTTTATTTAGATAAAGGGGATAATAAATTAAAGTGGAGAGAACTACAAGTAACAGGTAATAATATAGTTTGGGTGCATGAAATAGCCTAAATAATAAAAACACCTTTTTCTGGGGTGTTTTTTAGTTTAAATATATACTATTGACAAAATAGCTAAAATATGCTAATATATAATGTTTCGTACACTGTATGCACTTTTTTCAGGAGGTTT
>DAOVVF010000057.1 GCA_030632225.1 Candidatus Parcubacteria bacterium | reverse complement strand
GTGATCTACACCAATTTCTTTAGCTAAGGCTCTAAGCACAGGTATCTTAACACCCAGAGTCTTATTGGAATTAATGCCATACTTGACCATCCATTTAACTGACTCTGGGTTGCTGTGTTTTTTTAATTGTTTAACTACTTGTTGTACTGTCATTACAAACTAAGTAAACATTCTGAGTCTTCTACACAATCATAGTATATAGAAAGCTCTTCAATGTTCGCTGCTTTGCGTGAAGAGATAAAAGTATATATATTTATATTCTTATCATCTCCAAATAGACTAAATAAATTAATTTCAGAAGGAGACCTAGTTTCATCATAAGGGATAGAGGGCAAATAGCTTACATTCTCTAAAGCATATAACAACTCTGTTTTATCGCTCTCGGGCAAAGCTAAAGAGTTTGGCCTGAATAAATGGCCTCCTTGTCCAGCTAGTTTGAAGTAAAAACTTTCGAATTTACTTAAAGGTTTTTCTTCTGTACTAGCTCTAACATAAAGATAAGCTTTACTTAATTCTCCTGTTTGTTTAAGTTGTAAATTCTTTATTTTAGAATTATCTAATTGAGAATTAGGTGTCCAAGAAATAAAGTTGCTGACTAGATCTACTTTATTCATGTTTAATGACAAGGTATAGTCAGGAAACTGACTAGTATCTGTCTGTCCTTCTTCTGATACTATTTCCTCTTCTTCAGCCATTTCTTCATTACTACCAAAACCTCTGACAGCAAAAAATATAACAGCTGCTGCTATAATTAGAGCTATAACTATCCAGACAATTTTCTTTTTACTACCACCTCCGCTAGATTTATATACTTCTGGTGGTTGAGACTCTGAATCTGTCTCAATGTGATAAACCTCCTCCTTTTGCCCTGACTGATTATCAGTCATGTTGTTTTCTTCTGGCATGGGTTTGTTATTAAATATTATATAGTATATATAATAGACTAAAAACTAAAAAAAGTATAGTGAAAAAAACTAGCCAAATCACAATTATTGTTATAAAATTAATCAGAAATTAATCTAATCTAACTTATATATGAAAAAAACACTATTTTTAGCTATTTCTTTTATAATATTAGCTATTTCAGTTATATACCTAACTGATAAAACAAAAGCCGCTAGTTATTCAGCTGGCTCTTTAATTGCTTTGGAAAATAAAACAGCTGCTGCAGTATACTATATCGGTGATGATGGTAATAAATATGTCTTTCCTGATGGTAAAACCTACTTTACTTGGTATGAAAACTTTAATGATGTCAAAAAAGTTAATTTAGCTACTCTAGATCAATATCCAGATGGTGGAGTTGTCCCCTATCGAGGTGGCACAAGGCTAATTACTCATCAGAATACAGCTAAAATCTATGCTGTTGAACCAGGTGGCATAATCAGGTGGCTTAAAAATGAAACCATAGCTAAAAATCTATATGGAAATAGTTGGGCTACATTAGTACAAGATATTTTACCAGGTTATTTTTCTACTAGTTATACTGTTGGTTCTGAATTAAGTGATAAATTACCAGAGGGAACTGTTATAAAACAAATTGGTGATAAAGATTATTATATTATTGAAAATGGTTTAAGGAGAAAGTTATCTGCTCAGGCATTTACTGATAATAGGTTACAATTTAAATACGCTATAGAATTAAATGATCTGTCAGATTATCCAGAAGGATCAGGTGTGTCTGGTGAAGAAGATCATATATCCAAGGCTCATTATAGATATAGAAATAGAAATGGTAACAATGGCAACGGTGACGGTGGAACTGCCGGAGGTGGCGGAGGTAACACTGGTTTTATAGACACTGAAGATAATGATGGTGACGGTGGTGGTGGCAACGGTGACGGTGGTGGTGATGGAAATGGAAATACAGAAAACACCATTTATGTTGCAGCTGATGGCAGTGGTGATTACACAGATATTAGTAACGGTATAGATGCTGCTACACCAGGTGATACTGTTTTAGTTAAAAATGGAACTTACTCAAATTTTAGCGTAACTAAAAGTGGTACTTCAGCTAAACCAATAACTATCAAGGCTGATGGAACGTCAGTTAATATTAACGGTTCTGCTTGCTCTAGCTGTAACGACTTAATTAATATTGAGGGTCAGGCATATATTATTATTGATGGCTTTAAAATAAATGGTGGTAGATATGGCATACGTTTGGTAGATAAATATATTAATGGTAGTAACTATAACTATTCTCATGATATACAGCTAATCAATAATACCATTAACGGAGCCTATCGATCAGGTATTCTAACTGGTAAATCCTATAATATAAAAATTGAAAATAATATTACAAAGAATACCATTGATCAACATGGTATCTATGTTAGTAATGGTCTAACAAATGATGGTTATATAAAAATTATAGGAAACACTTCTCGTGATAATGGCACTAGTGGTATCCAAGTAAATGGTGACTGTTATTCTATGTCTAGCACTAATGACGATGGTATAGTCAACAACGTTTTAATTGAAGATAATATTGTTTATAATAATACTGTTAAGGGGCTAAGTCTTATTTCTATGAGCAATTCAACTGTTAAAACTAATATAATTTACAACAATGGTGCCTCAGCTGGAGGAATCCACTTAACAGATGAACCTAGTTGTAACAAGGCAAGTAGTAATAATATTGTAACTCATAACACAATTGTTGAACCAAATATCAGTGCTGCTATTAGAGTTAATGATGGGGCTGCTAACAATATGATATACAACAATATTGCCTTTTCTAATTCTACCAATATTAATATTGAAGCTAATGCTGGTTCTGGTAATACTAATAATAATAACTTCCAAAGAACTCTAAGTGCTGGGAATACTAGCGATTCAGATATTACTTCTAATTTTGTTAGCTATGGCAATTTTGAATTACTAGCTAGCTCTGGAGCTATTGGATATGCCTCTGATGGTTCTGACGCTGGTGCTCTACAATTTGACGGAATTCCTGAACCGCCACCAATAGAAGAAGATACTGAAGCTCCAACAAATGTAAATATTGTAGAACCAAGTAACAGCTCTACCAAAACAACTAGCAGTGTAGTTATTAAAGCTACTGCTAATGACGATACGGCTATTAAAAGAGTTGATTTTTATGTCAGTAGTCCTAGTGGAAATTTAGGTAAGGTTGGTTCTGATTCAAGTGCAGATTCAAATTCTCATTACTCTTTAACATTATATAGCAATACCTTAGCTACTAATGGTTCATACACTATCTATGCTAAAGCTTTTGATACTTCTGATAATTCAACTGACTCCACTAGTATTAGCTTTACATATAATTATACCGCTCCCATAACTAGCACACCTAGTGAAAGAATATTACTTAGTGATGATCGTTTATCTCAATTAAAACAATATGCTTTACAAGATAATTCTTTAGCCTGGCAATCATTATATAATATAGCTAAAGGCTCTAGTAGCTACAAGATCAAAGCCTATGGAGCTGCTTTAGTATATTTAATAACTGAAGAAGAACAATATAAAAATTTAGCTTTATCACTAGCTGATGAAGTGGTGGAAGAAGGCTGGACAGAAGTAGCTAGTGAAAATTATCATTTCCTCTATGTCAGAGATCATATGCGAAACATTGGCTTAGTATATAATTGGCTTTATGACGAACTATCAGCTGAACAAAAACAAAAATATGCCAATCATCTAAAAACTCTGATGTACCTTACTTACCATGACTATGATACTAGCGATTCAGAAGATGCTACAGAAGCTATAGCTGCAGCTGCAGGACTAAATAGCTATAGTGCTTTTCACGATGTATTCAGGCCAGGCTGGTCAACCTACAATAATGAAAATAACTTTTTCTATAACTACATTTTAGGCTTAGCCTATCTAACCTATAGTATTAATGATACTGACAAGGTAAGTATGAATGTTAACGGTATTAACTATGAAGATTCCCTTTATGTTAGTAATCCTAGCAATCGCTATCCACTTGATTTTCATTTTGAACCAACTAATACACAATATACTGACACTGAAGACTTTTTAGATAAAAATATAGCTCATGCTTTCTCCTATCTATCCTCTGCTGAGGCTGAGGGTGGTGGCTGGCATGAAGGCACTCAATACGGACCTGGTGTTAAAAGGCATATCTTTGAAAACTTACTCCTTAAAAGAGATGTGACTGGTGTTAATTATTTCCAGACAGATGATTATGCTAAAGAAGCTGCTATGTTCCATATCTATGCTGTTCAACCTGGTGGAGAAGCACTGTATAGTGGTGGCGATGCTGGTCGTGATTACCGTTTTGCTGTTTTTGACTATGATCGTCATTTAATGACAGCGCTAGCTAATGGTCTACAGGGTACCACCGAAGGTCAGTATGCCCAATATTGGTTAAATACTGTTCATCCTAGCTTTAATAATGCTAAACAATATTATGCCCTAGGTTTTCTGCTGGATAATCCTGATTTACCAGCCAGATCTTTTTCTGGTCTACCTCACTATTATTACGCTCCTGGTTATGGCTGGTGGAATAGCCGATCTTCCTGGAATAATGATGCTACATCTGTTTCTTTTATGGCCACTCGTAGAGC
>DAOVVF010000116.1 GCA_030632225.1 Candidatus Parcubacteria bacterium | reverse complement strand
TCACCGCCTTCTTCTGGTGAAGGTGGTAATTCTTCTCCCATATCCCCTACTTCAGGAGTAGCTGGTGTTAAGGGTGCTCCGCCTCCACCCGGCATAGATATTTCTTCCTCTATTTTCTCATGCTCTTCTTTCTCTTGAGGAAGAATCTTCTCTCTAATTTGCTTCTCTATTTTTTGCTCAACATAACTATTAGTAGTCTCACCTTCAAAGTCAAGACCAGCGGCTGAGAAAGCAGTTCCCTTACTTGATTTGATACCCATATCATTGAGAACTCTAATTGCATCTAAGAGGTCTTTATCAACAACAGGCTCTAGAGATTGTCTCCATTTAATCTTAGGTATGATTAAACGCTTCTCATGGGCGGTTCTCTTTGTTTTTACTCTATGACTAACCTCAGCGGGAGTAGAATGATACCAATCATTTATCTCTGCAATGGGCTTAAAGAACTTAGGTGTCCACCAGACACCTTCAAAGAATTTTCTAAGGCCTCTAAGTCTCATAAGAAGAGTATTCATATTTACGTCAGAACTGGCGTATGTTGACTCTCCATGTAGGAAGCCTTGTGAAACTCCTAACGCTGTAAGTTTAACTCTTTCAATAAGATCATACTCACGGGAAATTGACATCATCCTATCAGTAGTTCCCCAAGCTTCGAAGTTTAAGAATGGGTGAGAAGTTAACCACGCATGTGGATCTTGCTCAGCCATAGTAAGCTTTTCCATCATAGAAGCTAAGTCAGCCTCAGTTGGTAGCCAGTTACCATTAGGGTCACCGACTTTAAGAACTTTAATCGGGCCAGCATGCCTACGGGCTGTTGCTATTGAGGCGTTCATTATTGCACTTTCGTACATATAAATCTGCCATAATCGCGGCATTACGCTTGTTCCTCTAACATCATAAGGATGTAATTTACGAGGAATAAAACTTACGTTCATTTCGGTATTAAGTGGTATGCTATTACTAGATAGAATAGAACTTAATATATCTGCAGGTAAGTTAGAAAGGTATTCTAATACCTGTGGATTCTTTGATTGTACAAAGTTCTTAAGTGATTCATCAGGAATAAAATCAAGAATAGGCTCCATATTCATAAAAGGAGCACTCATAACATTTACCTGATCTGGGTTATGGAATAGTAAATCTGTCCATATACCTTTAGTCTCATCAAATACTAAGTGAGGAATTACTTCCCCTACTATTAAGAACTCTTTAATAAAGTACTGAAATAAAGAAACAATCTGAGTTGATTGAATCATTTCCTCATACTGGCGTTTAACTTCGCCATTAATACCTTCCCCGTAAAGGTCTATATCAGAGCAAAGCATTTCAGCAAACATATCAATAACAGAACCAATAACAGGGTCTGTCTTATTAATTAATCTCCAATAACGGTTCTGCTGGTGTCTATCAATAGGAAAATGTAACTTAGACGGATCACCAAATTCAGGTTGAAACGGCATTGGTATAGAAAAGTACGCACCACCATCGGCTTGCTTTTTCATACCATTAGGTGACAATGTAGCGCCAGTCTTAGCTAACTCTTCTTTTAGTGCTTCTCTAGCCATCCCTTGTGGAGAAGCTTGAAATGCCATAGCAGGTGCTTTGTACCCAGCGGTTTTATTTCTATTTGTTGGTTTTCTTCTTTTAGACATTTAGATTCCTATTATTAATTTCTAGCTCTAGCTAGGTCAGTCGCATTAAAACCATGACTTGATGGAAAATCTTTTTTTTGTGCTTTCTCGCCACACTTAGGGCAAGTAAACTCTTCAGTTATGTTTTCCCTTGAGAGTACAATTTCATCAAACTTGTGCTCACATTTGGGACATACATATTCAACTATTGGCATACTATTGCTCCTTACATAATTTTATTTTAAAGAAGTACTATAGCATACCTATTAAAAAAAGTCAAGTTTTTTCTTTTAAAGGATAATAACAACCTGGCCATTCCATATTTTTCTCAGGTAATTTTTTGTTTATTTCTACTGGGCCGATAAAATCAATATCTTTTGTACATAGGTCACGTGCATCATGTTCTTCATAAAAGATACCTAAAATTTCCCAAGGACTACCTTTGTAGTACCTACCACATACCCAAACTATCATCATATCTTCATCTCCCAACGAGTCTTATTTTTGTAGGGATTCTTAGTACCATGCATATCTAGAATGGCAGCAAGTATAAATTGCCTAGTTCCTATATCTGATCCATGCCAAGGTGTAAAATCGGGATCATGCGAAAACATATAGTAGTCATCTCGCAATTCCCAAGGCTCAACTTCTCTCTCTGTTTCATTACCTTCTTGATCTCTATAACGAATCCATAGAAGCGTCTTACTACTCGCGGCATCTTTAATCATAACCATCATGTCGTCTTCGTCTAATAGGTCTTCGTCCCTATCATCAACATCTTCATCTTCGTCTATTGCTTCTTCGTCATCTACTTCTTCGTCTTCATCACCAATAATAAAAGAACTTTCATCCTTTACTTTAGTAACAACTTTATCAATG
>DAOVVF010000017.1 GCA_030632225.1 Candidatus Parcubacteria bacterium | reverse complement strand
TTACTTTATGCAAATAATATAGCTTGCGAGGATTTAACAAATCCTTTTTAGGAATTTTTGATAGCATGTTTCTTCGTACGATGTTCATATCTATTTCTTTTTTAATATATAACAAGCTTTTGCTGAAAAAAATTCAGAACGAGGTAATATTTTAGTTCTAGATTTTAATTTTAGAAAACGAATAAACTTAAGTCTTCCTAAAAAGGGTACATGCCCTTTATCATAATGCATTTTAACTAAATCAAAATCTTTCAAAAAGCTCTTTTCAAAAACATCACGAGTTAAAAATAGTAAATGATTATTTGTTTTACTCCAGCCTTCCATATTACCTGTAAAAGCAAATTTGAATCTGTAAAAGAAATTAAGATGATTAGGTATTGAGAAGATAAAATAACCATCCGGTTTTAATATTCTTTTAATTTCTTGCTCTAATAGAAAATAGTTTTCTAAATGTTCAAATGTTTGAAAAGTTGTTACTACATCAAAAGAATTATCTTCAAATGGTAATTTAGACACATTAATATCAACTATATGATGCTGATGACTTTTATCTTTCAAATAATTAGCTATATCTACACCTCTTAAATTATTATATCCTCTATCTTTTAATTGATCTAAGAAGTGTCCATTACCACAACCAACATCTAATATCTTAGAATCTTTGTTGAATCTATTAAAATAATCATAAGTAAAATTATCTTTTAGAATCCAAGAAACTGATATATCTATTTTTTCATACAGTTCTGGATTCTTTTTAACAATAGATGACTCTATATATTTTGGCATATTATTTATTCTTTAAATAGAACTCTGCTAAATTAAAATCTACTAATTGATTAATATCTATTGATCTATCTTCAGGCATAATATATGGTCTGGAAACTTTACCAAATAGATCTCCTTTCTTAATTAATTCCGTTTTAGTTAGATAAATAGCACAGTTCCTTTTATAAACTTGATCTAAATCCTGACGACGAGAAGATTCTTTACCTTCATCTTCTAACCAAGGTACTATCTCATCATTATCTATTCTTTTTAATTTCTTAGCAGAAAAATCATCTAATTCTTTCATACTCATTACAGAATCAGCATCTGTATCTACTGCTTTAATAATACAACCATCTATATCCTCAGCTGCTCTTAAAGGAGATGTAGGTTGTAGAATCATTAAATAATCATATTCCTCTCCTATATCCTTTAGCACATGCTGAACTACTTCCATAGAAGTACTTTGATCTTGAGCTAATTCCTCTGGTCTCATAAAAGGAATATTAGCACCATACTGCTTAGAAACATCAGCAATTTCCTGATCATCAGTTGAAACAATACATCTAGTTAAATACTTACTTTGTTTAGCTGCTTCAACAGTGTAGGCGATTAAAGGTTTACCAGCTAAATCTTTAATATTCTTGCGAGGGATTCCTTTAGAACCTCCCCTAGCTGTTATGACTCCTAATATTTTTTTATCTTTATACATAATTATTCTTTAAATGATTTTTGAGTATATAATTTAATATTGGCTAAAGTATCAGCTATATTTTTAGCAGTACCAGGCTGATAGTAAAGATTACTTGCTTCATTCTTACCTTTAGCTATCTGCTTTTCTATGGCTTCTTTTATCTCCTTCTTATTATACCCCACATCTACAATATTTTCAGCCCTCATACGTCCATCTTGTCTAGTACCAATATTAACTACTGGTGTACCTGTATATGAACTCTCTTTAATGCCAGAAGATGAATTACCAACCAAAACAGATGCTTTCTTTAATAGTCCAATATATTCTTCTGGTGGTATATATTTTATAAATCTAACATGATCTAAATTTCTATTCTCTCTAAAAGCTCTGATACCTTTAGCTACTTCTGAAGTACCAGCATCAATATTTGGCCAAAACCAAACAGTGGGTATCTTTAATTCATGAATAGCTTCTAAAGTTTCTTCTATATTTCTTCTATTTTGTCCTATTTCAGTAGTCACTGGATGCTGAGAAACCATTAGATATGACTTATCAATATCTACTTCAGAACCAACACCAATATAGTTAATATATTCATTAGTGGCTTCAAAATCATTTAAAGCTACCATTTCTAATTCAGCTGCACCAAAGTTAAAGACATAATCAGAATTCTCTCCCATTTTTATAACTCTATTTCTGGAAATATCATTAGTAGTAAAATGAATATGAGCTAGCTTAGTAACAGCATGCCTGACACTTTCATCTATAGTACCCGTAATATCACCACCTTCAATGTGGGCTACAGGGATATTAAGGTAGGCAGCGGCTGTAGCAGCTGACAGTACTTCATATCTATCAGCACGTACTACTACTACATCTGGTTTTAAATTATCAAATACAGTAGAGAACTCACTTAAACCTATACCAGCTGTTTTAGCCATAGCTAAAGAATCTCCACCTTCTAAGGTCATAGCTATTTTAGCATCACATTTAAAGCCATCTCCTTCCATTAATGAAAGCACATCTCCGTAGTGTTCCAGTATAGCTGAACCGCCAACTACAATCTGCAGTTCAATATTCTTATTCTTCTTTAATTCCTCAAGAATTAACTTACTTCGACTGTAGTGAATCTTAGAGGTAATTACAAAACAAATTTTTCTCTTCATATAGTTATTCTAATATATCCTTGGTTATTGGATCGTATTTATTTAAATCTTTATTAACTTTCTTATTTAAAACATTCTCATATTCTTCTGAAGGTAAACCACCGGCATATTTCTGTGGCCTCATAGCATATATCATTTCTTTAGTTAGTACTGTACCTGCTTTTATATCCTGGCTAGCCATTAATGATTTATGAAATAGTGGTCTAAAAACGGTTTCTCCTTCCTGTAAAATTTTGGCTTCCTGACCATAATTATCTATATCTACCTTTTTATTACTTCTAATACTATCTACCATAATTTTAAATTCATCTGGTGTCATAGATACTTTATGATCAGCGCCCCATAAATTACGATCAAAACTAAAATGCTTTTCTACAATAACTGCTCCCATGTTTGCTGCCGCAATAGCTGTATCATAGCCTATTGAATGATCAGAAAAGCCAATCGGTATATCATATCTTTTTTGAAAAAACTCTATTGTTTTTATATTTAAATCTTCTGGAGGACAAGGGTATTTAGAAACACAGTGTAATAGTATTATCTTATCTGTTCTTTCCTTTAAAAAATTAATAGCTTTATCAACTTCTTCTAAGGTACTCATACCAACTGAAATAATAATTGGTTTACCAGTAGAAGCTATATAGTCTAGCATAACAAAATCTAAAACATCTCCTGAACCAACTTTCCATAAATTGACACCTACTTTATTTAATTTAATAGCTGATGCTCTACTCATTGGTGTAGAAAAGAAAATGGTTCCTAACTCGTCACAATATTTCTTTAATTCCTGCCAAAATTCTAAAGGTGTTGATGCTTCATTTCTTTTTAACCAATTATATCTATCACTACCCTTAAAATGAGGTGAAGTAACATCAATATTTAATTGTTCATCTTCTACAGTGTGGGTTTGAAATTTGATAGCATCAGCTCCTGCATCCACAGCAGCCTTAATTAGCTTCTTAGCATTAGCTATATATTCTGACATTGGCCTTTCTTCTTCTGTTTGAATAAAATTCTTACCAATATCAGCTATAATAAAGACTGGCTGATCTTTACCTACTGCTTTATTACTTTGTGAGATTTTAATTTCCATATTATGATGTTTTAATAACCATTATTTTAACAGTACCTTGTCCATGTTGATGAGGTACACCCTTAGGAATAATTACTATATCTCCAGCAGCAATTTCATACTTCTTAGCATTAGTTAAACCACTACCTCTCCACTCACCTTTAGACACTTCCTCTTTGTCAACAAGCTCACCGCCAACAAAAAACTCTTCTTGCCCTTCTTGCACTAAAAAAATATCAACATAATTGTCATGTAACTCTGACTTTTTAGCTGGATCATCTGAAGGTACTGTACGATTAAAGACCACAGACCTTTGTTCATTAAAAATCAACTCTTCACCAAAGGGGCCTTTATCAGGCATACTTTTAACAAAGTCATTAAATTGATTTTTCTTAATAATAATTTCTGGTTTACTCATAATTTTATTATTTTATTAATTCGTTATATAAAGCTTTGCTTATATTATTTATATTATCTTCATAAGATATATGACTAGTCTTAAACTTATCATAGAAACAAGCTTCAATAGCTATATTATCTATAGCTTTTAAGAAATTTACCACTTTTTGTTGATTTGGTCTATAGCCTTCTTTTACCTTATTAATAGCTCTAGCACAAGATTTAACATCATCTATCTTTAATAACCCATCACAAGACATAAACCATGGATAACCAAATAATAAAGAAGGTTTTTCTCTAAATAAGCCTTCCCAAGCAGCCGTACCTGTTACTGTAGCTATTGCCTGACATTTAGCTATCATATCATAAGTAGATAACTCAGTTGGTACTAAATAAACATTCTTAATCTGTTTTAATTTATGATAATACCCTTTGTAACGTCCCATATGACTTAAACGCCATTTCCATTGTAATGGTGTCTCTTTTACATAAATAGCCCAATCATCTGGAATAGACGCAGATAGAGTCTGCACCATTAATATCTGATCATCATAGATTCCACCTAAAGGATTAGTAGAACACTCTGGCTGATTAGCTAATGGTACGTAGATAAACTTTTTATCTAAATCAACTTCAGTTTGTAATGATAAATATTCTTTTTTAAAACTATTCCTTATTTTTCTCCATCTCCATTGCCATTTCTTTAATCTAAAGAATGAATAATAATTATCTTTATCTATACTAAATAATCTAGACTTGCTAAATAGATAAAAATAAACTCTTTTAAACAATGTTAATTTAATAATACTAGTTATGATAGATTTAAAGCCTGGTATTAATTCTGTTTGTTTAGATTTCTTTTTAACAAATTTTTCTTTACGATACCAAGGAGTAGCTTCTTTAGCAGAACCTAATTGTTTAGAATAGTACATCTGAATATCTTGACTTAAGTCTTCTATCTTATATTGTCCATCCTTAACTTGTTTATAGGCTTCAGCTAAACTTTTATATTGTTTATAATCATTAAAAAATAAAATACGAGAAGTAATTTGTAAGGGTCTATATATAATAGTCTTTATGCCTAAGTCTTTAGCTAAACAATATATTACAAAATTATAAACAATATGAGGAATACTAGAAAAGATAATAGCTTCTGGTTTAAACTCTTGTAAGACTCCATACCAATATTTAACATACTCATGATAAAGTCTTTTTCTGTCTGGTGTAGTCATGCTATTAGTAAAATCAATCCTATTCATCATTGGTAAAACTAAAGATTCACACTCAGACAATCTATTTAATAAATCACGACCCGGTGGATCATATTTATCATCTTCCACACCTAATGCTGGTATAGCTCGTACTGCATCAAAGTAATCATGAAAAATAGTATTAGGAAAACTATTATCCTTACTAAATTTATCAAACTCATCTTTAGCACCAGTCCAGTAAACAGGCTCTATATCTTTTTGCTTCAATTCTAAAACAATATCCTTTAAAATCTTAGCTGAAAAATTTACTAATAGTACTTTCATTATTCTTTAATATTATATGTTTTGTAAAAATATGATTGCTTATCTTTCAAGAGTTTCTTAGGTTGTCCTTCTTCAACAATCTGACCTTTATCTAAAACTAATAGCTTGTCACAATTAGTTACTGTAGATAATCTATGGGCTACTACTAAAACAGTAATTTCTCCTTTAATATTTTCAATTACTTTCTGGATAGCTAATTCTGATTCATTATCTAAAGCACTAGTAGCTTCATCTAGAACTAATAACTGAGGCTGACGAGCAAATACTCTAGCTAAGACTATTCTTTGTCTTTGTCCGCCAGAAAGAAATAACCCTCTATCACCTATTTTATGCTCAAATTTATTATCTAAAGATTGAATAAAGTCATATATATTAGCCATTTTAGCTGCTTTAGCAATCTGTTCATCACTAATACTATCGTCATAAAATTTAATATTATCAGCTATAGTACCATCAATTAAAAAGATGTCTTGGGAAACATAACCAATATTATCTCTCCAGTTATTTAAATTAATATCTTTTATATTAACTCCATCTAAATTAATATTATTTTTAGTAGGTTCAAATAACCTTAGAATTAAATCAACAACCGTAGTTTTACCAGAGCCAGAAGTACCAATCAATCCAACCATCTCCCCTTTCTTTATTTCAAAATTAATACCCTTCAATACATCTGCACCTTGATCATATTCAAAGTATACATCTTTAAATTGTAAATTGTTATTAAACTTAAAATCTTCTTTACCTTGATCTACTTCTTCAGCTTCTTTAATTTTATCTTCATAATTTAGAACATGTTGTAGATGAGGTATGTATTCACTCATAGCATGCAAAGAAAATTGAATTGTCTGAACATAACCAAATATCCTATTAATTAAGTAGATGATAACTATAAAGGAAGGTAGATTAAAGCCTGGCATCTTGTAAGAGATAGCAAATACTACTGAGATAAATATCATACTCATTGGTTGTATAGCTGAACCAGTAATATCTCTCATCATTAACTTTCTGATCTTTAATTTCTTTAAAGACTCAAAAAAATCATTACCTAAGCTTGTTACTTTTTTAGTAACAGTAGACGCTTTGATGGTCTTCAATCCTAAAACATTCTCATTAATATAGTGTGCTACTTTTTTGTTCAGCTTAGTTTCTTTAGTACCTACCTTTTTAGTCTGACTAATAAATGGCTTAAAGACTAAGAATGCTAAAGCTCCTACTACTAAAGTTATTAAAGTAATCTTAGAAGAAATATTAAAAGCTAGAACTACATAAACTATTAAACTAGTTGAGTTAATAATTGAAGCACTAATCTGTTTAAGCATGGCTGAACTCATTTTAACATCTACACTTAAAACATTTTCTAAATAACCTAGTTTTTGTTTAGCTAGATAAGACCATTTGGCTTTTAAAGTTTTTTGAAACAAGTTATTTCTAGTAACTCTTTCATACTCAGCTGTAATTTTTATCTTGATATAGTTTAGTAAAATAAGAACCACACCTTTAAATAGGAATAGTAAAGAGATAAAGATAAGTATGTTTCTTAATCTGAATTCTACATGAAAGAAATCAAAACCATTCCTAATGAATTGAGAAATAATATCTGTACCTGCTCCAGCTGAATCAATCACAAAAGAAAACATCGGTATTAAAGCATTGATGCCTAAACCTTCTAACAATCCTCCTAAAAAACCAAAGACAGCAAGAATAACAATCTGCCATTTATACTTGCCATAGGCTTGCTTAGCTAGCTTAACTATTTTTATTAATGTACTTAATTTATACATATTATTTATTTAATTCTTTTAAAATTACTCCTGCTATTCTATTAGATGACTGTCCATCAACTTTATAACATAGCTTATCCAACACTTTTTGTCTTTCCTCTCCTTTTATAACTGGATTTTTAACATACTTATCAATCCAAACCATTATTTCTTGACTATTCTTAGCTAAAATTACAGGATCTTCTGCTAATACTGCATTATAGTGTAAACAATTATATAAAGCTTTCATAGGTACTTTCTGCTGGCTTAAATTACTATCATAGTTAATATTTATAACTGGCTTATCATAACAGAAAACATCTAAAACAAAAGTTGTCATAAAAGTTACTACAACATCGGAAACTTTAATAATCTGAGCTAGCCAATTCATATTTTCCTTAGTTGGATCCCAGCTATCACCGAACATATTAGTAATTCTAACATTCTTGTCATCTATATATACATTTTTATACTTCTTAAACTTATCGTATGGTTTATCTTTCAGGTTACTAAAATGAGGTCTAATAATTAGATTGTACTTATCTAAAATATTTTCTTTGGTAA
>DAOVVF010000097.1 GCA_030632225.1 Candidatus Parcubacteria bacterium | reverse complement strand
ATC
The DNA here is from genome assembly GCA_030632225.1 of Candidatus Parcubacteria bacterium. Lineage (GTDB taxonomy): Bacteria > Patescibacteriota > Patescibacteriia > UBA1558 > GWA2-36-10 > DAOVVF01. The sequence continues at coordinate 2,995 of DAOVVF010000097.1, read as the reverse complement.
AAAATTATTATACCAAGTAAAATATGTTTTAGGGTCTGGGAATACATATTTTTTACCATCATTAGCAATATAGTAGACAGCAGCACCTTCAACGCCTTCCTTAGCTATTAATCGAGTATCTTCACTAACTGTAGCTATTTGAAGTGCTTCTAAAGTTAAATCAATCTGATTTACAACAAGAGCATTAAATGTAACCTTAAGATCATTTATTTCATCACCATCTACATCAAATAAAACTTCTTCACCAACAGACAAGGAAGCAGTTAATGAGTTGGAATTAACCGTAAAATCAATATGTTTATTATCCATATCTAATTCTGTAATCACAAGACTATGCTCCTCTTGACTTCCACCACTAATAGAGATTGAAAAATTAACAGTAGAGTCTATATATGTTAATAAATTCTTACCACTAGTAAATATTGTACCAATGTTCTTAACTTCTCCTAGAGCAACCGTTTCTGTGCTTGAGCCAGAGCCAGAACTTGAACTACTACCACTACCACTTCCACCGACAATCACACAGGTAGCACTTGAATCACTGCCAGATATTCTATAGCCAGCATTACACGTAGCAACTCCACAAGTAGGATAAGCATTATAAGTAGCAGCATTGTCTACACTTGAACAAAGACTTGTAGAACAAGAACTACTTGAAGATGGCGCAATAGTATATGTACCAGCTGTGGTTGGTAAAGTTACATAGCTTGTGCCTGGATTACTATTAACAGCACACTCTACTGTACTTCCGCCTTGCGTTATATTAATTACTCCCACAGTAGCATCTGCAGTAGACACTTTAAATGTTCCAGGATTAGTAGCAGTAAAAGTACCACCATTAAAACTCCAACTTTCAGCAGTAGAGCCATTTAATATAGTCATATCAATTGTACCACCGCCAAAAGTCACGCCTGTGACAGTTATGGCACTATCAGCTGTAAAATCAGTAGTGGCAGCTAGAATAGGTGATACTATTAAAGCACTCATAAATAATGCCGCTATAATTAGTAAATTTCGCATATTCATATTATTTTTATTAAATTTTTCTATTACCTTATAGCCATCCATGACCATGTTCTAGCAGCACTATCAATTGCCACTGTTGTAGAAGCATTAAATAGCGTAATCTCAATAAATCCTGCTGTGGTAGATGCAGAAGCACCTTCAAATACAAGCCAGTCATCAGTTGAAACTTCATCTGCTGGAGGGGTAACAAATACTGTATCGCCACTCTGAACACCACTGGCAGTACAACTAGTAGACACTAGGGCACTAGCTCCTACTGCAATGCTTTGTGGATCAACAGAACAAGTACCAAACACAATGCCAGCTAAGGTAGTTCCTGTACTACTAACTTTTAAACTATCTAATGTTGCTAAAGCAGTAGAAGAGGCTGTAGCAAAATTACTTGCCCCAGTAGTAGTTAAATTATTACTACCAAAACTAATAGCACCTGTGGAATCGGTAATAGAGCCATCAGCTATAAATACACCAGCAGCACCTCCAACAGACATTAATGTTGAAGAAGCGTTAACCATTGTGGTTACACCTGTCACATTCAAAGTGCCTCCTGTTGTAATATCACTACCTATGGTAGTTACCGCTAATACAATACCAGCTGTGGCTATAGTGACTATTAATGAAGTCATTATTACCTGTACTGTCAGTTTTGATCTAATAAATTGTTTTAAAGGATTCATAAATTTATGTTTATAATTAAATTAATTAAAATATATATCAAATATTTATTTTACATCGTTTATATTATACCACAATTCTGATAAAAAAACCCCCCCCCTAAATTTACCTAATTTTAGCTATAATTATTAACAAACCTATCTTTTAAACTGGGTATTTTACCATAGACATCTTTTAGTGTTTCCAAACTCTCCAAAACCTCGCTGTAAATTTTTGATAGTTCTGAAAATAGAAACTCTACAGAGCCAACAAAAAAACAGGCCTAAAGCCTGATTTTTTGATTACTTAATAATCCTTAAAGCTCCCCAATCAAAAGTAAGTATTTTAACAGTACCATCTGCTAATTTTTCTTTTAGTATTTCATTAGGTATTAACCTAATAATATTAGCTGTATAGTTCTGATAATTATAGTTCCATAGTTCAAAATACATATCATGTACTATAATTGAAGTTTGTCCAGTTACTACATACCCACCATCAGTGCTTCGAGCAAACCAACCCATTTCATCTTTCCTCCATTCTAATAGGTGTGCATTCTTGTCAGCATAAGTTAATTGTAAATAAACAGGTAAAGATAATATCTCTGGATAGTTATCAGAGTAATAGAATTGTAAGGCTTGTTGTAGATTATTACGAAAAACTTCAGCACCTGATAGATTGTCTGGTAGGGCTACTGTCATTAATTGTTGTCCTTTGTCTATATCTAATCTTTGATAACTTTCTACTATTTGTTTACTTAGTTTACCACTAGTCTGCCAGATAAAATTCTTTTCATTAATTATAATTAAAGAGCTAGCTATAATAACTACTAAGAGTAGCATCTTTATTCTATTATTAAAACTTAATCTAGCTATTAAATAGACTAACCAGATAACAAAAAAAACAGAAGATAAATAAAGATATCTTTCACCAGCAAAGGTAGTTCTATGTAAACCTAAAGGTAATACAGGTAATAAGGCTAATAAAAAACTAGAGAATAGTATAATAGTTTTATGTTTCTTTTTAATAAATAAGAGATAGAAATAAAGAGCTAAGACTACTGCTAAGATTATAGCTACAGAATCTAAATGATAATACCATAGTTTAAAAAAGAATTCCCTTAAATAACCAGCACTAACTAATTCATTAAAATAACCAGCTGTATTAGCTAACCATTCTCTAATAGAAAAACCTAAAGAACTACTGCCGTAATAGCCAAATAATGTTTTAGTAGCTGCAAAACGAAGAGTAAAGAAAATAATAGCTATGGTCCAGAGGCTTAGATGATAAACTTTTAATATTTTCTTAAACCTTCTTT
>DAOVVF010000106.1 GCA_030632225.1 Candidatus Parcubacteria bacterium | reverse complement strand
TAACCTCTGAAATCATCAGACCAGAATTCTATCTTCTTCTTAATTAACCTACTTAAATATTCTGCTACGGGTTGTAATGATAATTCTCTTACTTTTCTGCCAGCTGGTCTGCCTAAGTGAGCTACAATTATTACCTTAGCTTTTTCTAACAGCAAGTATTTAATAGTTGGTATAGCTCTTTCTAAACGCCAGGCTCCTTCAGGAGAAATTTCTAAATTCTCCAGAGGTACATTAAGATCTAGACGTAATAATACTCGCTTACCTGTTAAAACTCTAACTTGTTTTATACTTTTTAATTTCATTGGGGTATGAAAATTGATTGAACACCTTCTATTTGAGCTAAATTACATAAGCTAGCTGTTGGTATTTGAGCTAAGACATGAGCTGAAGCTTCAAATACCTGACTACCGTGATCTAGCACTATATTTAAATTATCTAATTCTTGTTGAATTTGTTCTGATAAAGGCATTGTTTCAAAGGTTACAAAAGCTCCTATTAAAGTAGTATCTTCATCTAAATCTAGAATGGAATCATCAATTACTTCATCAAAACAGCCTACTACATTACGTAAAGTAGGTCTTTTATTAGCATTTTGATTGTTTATATAGAAAAAAATAACTCCAACTAGTAATACAAAAAAGACTAATGAATAGATTAACTTCATATTCAACAAATAATTAATTTTGTATAGTTATTATACCATTTTGAGAACTTTTGTGAAAGGAGAAAATATACTTTAAAAAGTAGTTATTATCTAATATTGGTTACAAAAAGACAAGTCTATGTTAACTTGTAGTGTGCTGGTTAACATATGTTAACTTAACTGTCAATGGTTAACAAAAAGCCCCTGGTTTATCCAGAGGCTTTTATATATAAATATATTTAATCAGTAACTACTTGGACTGTAGAAGAGGTATTAGACATACCAGGCAATCTATAGCTATTAAACCAGCCTTCTGTATTAGGAGATGTGCTGGTAGTATATAAATCCATATTTAGATCAGACCAGATAAAATCATTTTGTTCAACTGAATCAACTTGTCCTGCATTTAAAATATAATTAGAAGCAAATTGATCATCTCCAGCTAAAACAGTAGTAATTGACTCATCGCCAACAGTACTAGTGTGTCCATTCCTAATAGTACCTCTTAGAGTATAGTATTTGCTACCACCAGGACTAATCACTTTATGTTCTTTAATTAGACCAGTATTATTATCATTAATATCAAAATATGTTTCTAAAATACCTGGGGTTCCCCAACCACTATTTATAACATAATTCATATCAATATTCCTAGATATAATATCACCCAATGAAGTTGAACTGTCTGATTCATAAAGATAATAACCATCTTGTGCTAAACTAACTGTAATAGTAGCTATACCAAAAGTAAACTTATACAAACCAATAGCATGAGCACTATCAGCTGTTACTTTAAATTTCATTAAATCTACTACATTATTAGCAGTAATATTATCATCACCGTCAAAAGGTATATTAGCTACAGTTGGTACACTCTTAAAGATAGTAAAGGTATTAAAGTTGCTACCCAAACCTTCTACAGTAACTGAACTTGAACCAGCAGCAGAACCACTAACATCAATGTTGGTTAAACTAATCTTCAAACCAGCGCCAGAGGCAGCAGGTAAAGAATATCCCAAATTAGAGAAAGTAGCTTTTACTACGTATGTTTTCTCATTATTAGCATCTAATGAAAGACTACTTGGAGTAATGGTAGCTCTATTATTATTAACAGCTACACTGCCTAGAGCACTAGCACTCCCTTCTTCATAAATATATAGGACATCAAGCTCATCTTGATTACCAATAATACCACCATCAGGGCTAGCTAATGAGAAACCTAGATAATTAATATCCATATCCTCATATTTAGCCTGTAGAGTGAATTTACCAACTTCTACTGTAGTACCACCTACTGCTAAACCAGCTTGTGGATCAGCAGAAATAGCTACGTTAAGAGTACCACCAGTTGATAATGTCATAACTTGACCATTACTATCAACTCCATTAGTTGGTATAGGATAAGCATTGTTATCTATAGCAAATACTCCCATCTTACCGCTTAAACCAACAGAAAATGTGCCAGAATCAGCTCCAGTACCAACATCAGCTTTAACTTTAATAGTCTTAGTAGCGCCAGGAGCAACTTCTAGATAATTAGCCAAGGTCAAGGTAGTTGTTGCTGAACTAGCTGCTGAATTACAACTAGCACCACTACATGTAATACTTTCGCTAGAAATAGGTAATAATGCACTACCATCATACAACTTCCAATCACTAATTAAATTTGGATAAGCATTACCAGTCGTGGTTATAGTAGGAGCAATAGACATTACTCTAACTGTATCACTTGAAACTGAAGCATCTAATATATAGTTAGCAACCTCAAATTCTTGAGCACCAGCCACAACTATCTGAGCTGCTGGTTGTGAAGATACAAAAACATATAAAGAGGGTGCCATAACAGTTAAATTAGTAGAAACTGTTAAGCCAGAAGGAATACCAATAATACTATTACCACTAACACTTCCTTTAACCACAGCTGAAGCAATATACACACCAGCCTGAATGCTGTCCCCACTCTCAAAATCATTACTTAAATCTCCTCTAATAGTATAGATATGTTCTCCAACTGGCACCGTAAACATATCAGTAGTAGTAGCTGTATATCCTCCATAAGCAAAATCTATTGGACCAGCCACTGCGTTACCATCTTCATCATAAATAGTAATATTGGTAATATC
>DAOVVF010000035.1 GCA_030632225.1 Candidatus Parcubacteria bacterium | reverse complement strand
CAGGAAATTTATCTAAAGCTTCTGTTTTAACTATATCTTTAAGTTTCCAAATATATGGCATAAAAAATAAATCACTAATGTGATTATTGTAGCAATAATTACCCTTTTTGGCTAATCTATATATTTTAGCTAATATTAGCTAAATATTAACTATTTAACTTTAATTACCTTTATTTTCCTAACCTTCTTTTTCTCTTTAGGCTTTTCCTCTTCTTCTTCTGGCTCATCCTCTTCTTCTGGCTCTTCAGACTGACCAAAAGTCTGCTCTGGCTTGTCAGGTATTGTATCTATATATTCATCATTAGTATCTATTTTTTCATCCTCTTCTTCGTCATCTTCCTCTAAATCTTTATCCAATGTACCTAAAGTTCTTCTTTCATCCTCTTTAGGTTTTTTCTTTGATAATACAAAAGATCTCATTTTTTCATAAGGACTCTGTAATTCAGCTAACAATAGCATTAAACCAAAGACTAATAATACTAAACCAATAATTACAAACCAAAAATAAATATTATCTAAATTAAAGAAAGAGTAAGAATTAGCTACATCTACTAAAATATTATACTCTTGTTTAATAACATCTAAACGAGTATTTAATTCACCTAGTTTTTGATCAGATTCAGCTAAAGTATTTAATACTTCTGAATCAGCTTGTGCTATTAAATTATTTATTTGAGACATTTTAATGTTTGATTAGCTATATTTTTGTTTTCATCTTCATTAGCTACTAATATTTTAACTTTCTTTGGTAAATTTAATCCTTTAAGTACTAAATTTCTAATTACTGAACTATTAACTCCCACTACTCCAGCAAAGACAATAGAATCTAAATTAGGACTCATAGCAAGATAAGAAGCTATATATCTTTTAATATCATAAACAAAGATACTTAAAGCTAACTTAGCTTGCTTCTTTTGCTGAGCATTAAATTTCAAACTAGATCTAAAGCCGGCTACTCTGTAGCCATTAGCTAAGAGTATTTCTCTTAAATCAGCTGTACCACTTAAACCTAGTAAACCAGATTCTTTATTCAATAAATCATTTATCCTATTAACTGACATTTTTAATTCGGAAGCTAAGTATAGTACTACATCAGCTGGTAAATCTCCTGTACGAGTAGCCATAGTTAAGCCTTCATTGGGTGAAAAACCCATAGAAGTATCTTTAACTTGCTTGTCATACCAAGTAATACTAGAACCAGAACCTAAATGACAGGTAATTGCTGTTAATTTATTCAAAGGCTTTTTTAGTTTCTGAGAAGCATATTCTGTAGCTAATTGATGACTTAAACCATGAAAACCATATTTCCTTATCTTATGAGTATTATAGTACTTAAGGGGTAAGGAATATAGATAGTATTCAGGTTTCATGTCCTTATACCAAGCTGTGTCAAAACTAGCTGACATCTTTAATCTAGGCCAAGTTCTTTTAGCTAGTTTTATAATCTCTAGAGAAGCTGGATTATGCAAAGGAGCTAATTTATTATACTTACTTATCTTTGTTAATAGTTGTTTATTAATTTTGGTAGTTTTATTAAATTCTTCTCCACCATGAACTACTCTAAAACCGATATATACTATATTATATTCTACTAACAAATCATGTACATAATGCCAAGCTGTTTTAATGCTAAAAGGACTACTATAATGTATTTTCTTTGTCTTACCTTTTAGTTTGTATATTAAATCACTACCTCTTGTTTTGTTAACACTCCCACTTAATACTTCTTTACCAATAGTTTTAGTAAAAGTAAAAACAGAAAATTTAACACTACTACTGCCTGCATTTAAAACTAATAAATATTTCATATATCTAAATCTATTTTACTGCAGCTTAATAATCCAGCTGCATTAGCTTCATCAGTATCTAAATGAATTCTAGTATTATAATTACCTACTCTTACTATTACTTCATTAAAGACAACACTACGATGACCTTTAGCTATAGCTCTAACTTTTTGTTTGTTCTTTAGCTTCCAAGCTTTAGCTTGTTTAGTAGAGATATGTAAATGTCTTTTAGGTATAATTACTCCATTAGCTACTTTAACACTACCTTTAGGTCCTTTAATAGTAATACCTGGGGTATTCTTTAGATCTCCTGACACTCTTAAGACTGGTTTAATACCTAAGGCATAACAATCAGTTAAAGCTAGTTCTATCTGAGTAGCTTTTCTAGTTGGACCTACTACTCTTACTTTTTTTAATACTTTCTTACCATTAATTAAATCTACAGTAACTGTAGAAGCAAATTCTCCAGGTTGTGATATACTTTTTAACTTCTTTAAAATATATCCTTTACCAAAAAGCTTTTCTAAATCCTTTTTAGAAATATGTAAATGTCTAGCTGATATTTCTGCTATTACTTGTTTCATAACTTATATTTCTTTAAATCTTTAGCTTGCAATATACCCTCCTGTGCCCCTATTTTCATTATAACAGCATTACTGTTAAGAATAGCTAGCTTCAAAGCTTTCTCTAAATTCCATTTGTATTTAATTAAACCAGCTACCAGACTAGAACCAAATGAATCTCCTGCTCCAGTAGTATTAATGCCTTTTTTCTTTAAAGCAGCTCTAAAATATACTTTATCTCCGTCATATAGATAAGCTCCTTTGTGTCCATCTGTAATAACTGTTAGTTTTTGTCCTACATCTAAATGTTTAAACAAAAACTTAATATTATTCTGTACTTTATCTTTTTTCTGGCTAATTACTAATTCTAAAGCTTCATCTCTGTTAACTATGAATACTTCTGTATCTTTAATATACTTGCGTAGTTTTTTAAAGCCCCATTTTAATTGAGATGAACCTGGATTCCAAGCAATCTTCTTTTTCTTTTTAATACAGTGAGCAAATAATTCATTTAATCTACTTTGATAATTATCAGGCAAAGAAGTTAAATAAATCCACTTAGTCCTTATTTTCTTAATTACTTTAGTACTTAAATCTATTTTGTCATTAGCTCCTCGGTAAGCAAATATAACATGCTCATTGTATTTACCAACGTTAGCTATAAAAGAAGTACCTGTTCTTAATTTATCATTAACCTGCACTAACTTAGTACCTATCTTCTTATTCTTTAAATGCTGAATAATTTCCTGTCCAACAGTATCATTACCTACTGATACTAGAACTTGTGTTTTAACTCCTAAAGAACTTAGATTAACAGCTGTATTAGCTCCCCCACCGCCATAAGTAAAAAAAACATCTTTAGAAAATATCTTAGCACCATATTCAAAAGCAATTAGCTTCTGACGAAGTAAATCATGTTTGTTATCAATAATCATCATGTCATTGGTATAAAACATGATATCAGAAGTAGCACCACCGATAGTTGTAATAGTTTTAACCATAATTAATCGTTAGTGTAACGATGATAGTCTCTAATCTTGTCTACAATCATTTTCATAATGTACATAAAGCTAGCAAACATACCAGCTACAAATAGTACTTGTCCAGTAAAGCCAACATCAAACTCAGCTAATTGTTGTACAATACTAACACCTACTAAGATACCTAAAATGATCGTTGCTAAAAATAATAGCATGATCAGAGTAAAAATAGTTTCAACTACTTTGTGTAATGACATATTAATATTATTTTAATTAATTATACCAAACTATTGATTATCATGATATACTTCTTCTTTCTTTTCTCGTAAAAAGCCTAACCAGTCTTCAAAAGCAGAAATAAATAACTTGAAAGGAGCTTCAATAATAAAGTCCATAATAAAGGCAAAAACATTTATTTTCTTAAATCTGCGTGACATCCATCTACCAGCAGCTACTATAGGTAAAGAAAAGAAATTAATTAAGAAAGATATAAAGCCTTCTTTTTTCTTGATTACTAATAATTCTTTAGCTGAAGATCTGATCTTGACTGCAAAGAAACTAACAGCTGTTAAGAATAATATAAAGATAGCTCCACTTAAAACATTAAAGTTTAATTCCCTTAAAAAGTAGATAATAGCGCCAAAGACAACTACGTACAGAATAGTATACATTGAGTAATAGAAAATCTGGAAAGCAAAACTTTTACGATATTTAGTCTTTAATTGGCAAAGAATAGAAGACTCTTTTTCATCATATATTAGATTAGTTAAGTTCCTTAAAATCTTATTAGTATTTTCTTCTTTAGGTGGTACTATACTTAAAGTAACTAAGAACATTAGGAAAGTAGGAAAGACAGCATTAATAGCTAAGTTAATATAATTTAATTCATGAATAATATACACTTCATACGGTATTTCCAATACCATAGCTATTAATACTTTAGTAATAAAGATATAGATAATAGCTCTAACAGAAGCTTTACTAATTTTATTTCTTAATTTCTTATATTTCTGATTAATTAATATTTTAGATTCTGATTCTAATAATTCAGGACTAACTAATAGTTCTTCAAAATCTTTAGCTTTAGCATAAATTAGCTCTAATAGTATTTTGAAAGTAACTACTGGTTCTTTAATAGCATTATATATTCTTCTCTGGTAAGGATGCTGTAAACGATGCTGAATATCGTTATAGACAGCTGGTAAATTAGTAGCCATCAATTTAATCAGAATTTCATCTGCTTTTAACCACTTATCAAAGTATAGATTTAATAAGTGATAGGAAATAATAGTATCATCTGATTTAACTAAAGATTTATGAATAGCAATATATAGCTGAATATTCTTTTCCTTTATACTTAAATCATCTCCTTTTAATTTAACCCTCTGCTTAGTTACTTGATACATAGCTTCAATAACAGCATCTTCAATATCTTCAGGATTAAGCAGCATATCTATTTCACAAGCTTCTACACCAATTAACCAGTTAAAGTAATCATTAATTTCCTTGCCATGATACATATCATTCATCAGTAAGAATAGCTTGTTATATTTCTCAATAACTTTTTCTACTTCTTTTATTTGAGTTTCTGCTACAGTATCATTAAGTAAGTACCTAGCTCTAATTAACTCTTCTATTAACCCTTTAGCTATGTTTGGTTTTAAAGCTTCAACAATAAAACGGCGTTTCAAATTTCTTTCAATAGCAAAACGCCGTAATAAATGAACTTCCTTAAAATCTATACTATTCCTTAGCTTTTCATAAAGAGAAGCTAAATGGCTGGTTATTTCATCAACCTCTATCTTATTTTCTTCCTTACTTACCTTATCTCTTTGCTGATAGATCTTTTTTAATTTGTTATACAAAACTACGATTTCAGGTGAAATCTTCATAAAAAAGTATTATTTAATTCTATATTAAAAATACCATAAATTAAGCTTTTTTTCAATAAAAAAAGGATGTGCTTTAAACACATCCTTTTGTTCTCAGAATTCTATAACCCAGCAAGACCAGCCAGAATTAAAATCCTGAACATCAACAGCAAAACAAAGCCTGTTGAATATTAATTTACCGAGTAAATGAAAATTGTAGCTTAGTCCCCAAAAAAGCTGAAAATCATCTTCTCCCGAAGGATTATTCTTGTCCTGGACATTATGGCCAATAATAGCTAAGGGAAAATCTTTGAAATAGATATCATGACGCAGTAAAATCATATCTTTTAGGCCATGCTGACCTAATTGATATAGATTATATGATTCAAAGCTAATCTCTTTGTAATCAAACTGCAGTCTGAAATCTAAATCAAGAAAAGTAGTATTGATCTTGTCATCAACTATACCACTACTAAAACCTAAGCCAAATTCAAACCAGTCAAAAGACGGTCCAAAAGTAAAGGCAACTTCTGATCCAGGAATAGCCCAGACATCAGCTTTAAAATGACGAAAATCCTTTTCTCCGTAAATAAACAGATCACCCTGGGGATAAAGCTCAAAACCTAGCTCATCAGCAGCTAAACTAGTTACTGGTAGTAGAATACTGCAGAGAATAATAATTCTTAGAGCTATGTTCATTGATGCCTCCTTGTAAAATGCTAAAGAACATAACAAAGACAT
>DAOVVF010000089.1 GCA_030632225.1 Candidatus Parcubacteria bacterium | reverse complement strand
TACTAGGATCAGAAAAACAAAGCCAACCTAAATTATTATCAGCGTCATTAGTATTAACTGACTGGCCAGACCAAGCACAACCTCTAACACTGTTACTTTGTGTATAAAGACCATAATCTACTGCTAGACAACTATTCTCTAAAGTACCATCTCCATCTAAATCATTCTCACAATTAAAACTTATCCAACCAGTAATAGGTGAATAACCCCAGCCACCTATTTCTATATTATTAATTAGTATAGCTTCTGTATCTACAGACTTTTGTAAAAAAAACAAACCAATAGCTAATATAGCTATTACTACAAAAATTCTGCTATAAAAATGAAAGTGAAAATCTGCTTTCATTAAATATTAAGATTAACAAATATTATTTAATTTAAGTCTACGTACTTCCATCCAGCTGCAGCCCCACTACAGATATATAGTCTGCCCCCTGTACCTTGAGCGTAATCTACAACTAACCTTCCCCTATTACTTACATCACAATCACCTGCACCAGGCGGTACAGAAAGAGAAGTAATTTGAAAATAACCATTATTTACTTCTACATCACCATTTTGAAAAAAACCTGCTGCACCAAGTCCCGAACCAGTATAGACCCCCCAAACACCATATATATCTGAAGAACCTTTAACGCCTACTAAGGCTCCTGTACCATCTATACCTATACCCCCACTAGAATTTGCATAAATAGCTGTACCTACAGAAGATACCTCTAATTTATAGCCTGGATTATCTGTACCAATACCTACTTCACCAGATTCTTCTAAAACTAAAAGGTTCCCAGCACTAGTATGCCAGAATCTCAAATCTCCGTCATCAGCAATATCTGCTTTGTATATTCCCCAATAATCTCCACTTGCTCCTATATCTACTTGGCTGTTAGCTGCTGAATTATATACATGAAGATCATGATCAGGAGGATTTATGCCAATGCCGACAAAACCATCGTTATAATAAATATCGGGAGCATTTTCCTGCCATATATTACTAGCAGAAACTTCAGCCCAAGCTGCAATACAATCTCCACTAAGACACAGACTTCCTGTTATATCTACATTGCCATCAAAATAACCATTGCCATCAAAATAACCAGCAATAGCAGTACCACCTACTCGTATACCATTTAAGCCACCTGGTTCAATAATAAAATTAGCATCAGTAGCTGTGTCCTTGATAGCATAACCACCTAGTTCAAAATTTTCTACCAAAGGATTTAATACAATACCAACTGGTCCAGCATCTCCTGGCTGATCATTAGGATCCAGCCACTGAGCTAATACTTGCTGTTGAATAATAGCTATACTTAGCACAGAAACTATTACTACTAAAATAGGAAAGAGTGAATTATTAATTTTCTTCCACATAAAGTTATTTTAATTATTTTGTTTTATTATTATACCATAAATAGCTATCCAGCAACAAGAAAAAAGATTTGCTTTTAATATAACAATTTAGTAGAATGAATATATTAATTATTAGCTAAAAAACTATGGATCCAATATTAATTGCTGTTCTAGTTGTCGTAGTTTTAATTATCCTCTGGCTAATTGCTGTCTATAACGGTCTAATTAGATTAAGAAATAGAGTAGCAGAAGCTTGGTCAGACATTGATGTGCAATTAAAAAGACGTTATGACCTGATACCTAACTTAGTTGAAATAGTTAAGGGGTATATGAAACACGAGGAAGGTGTTTTAACTAAGGTTACCGAGGCTAGAACTAAAGCTATGCAAGCTAAAAGCTTAGAAGAAAAGGGAAAGGCTGAAAATATGCTATCTGAAACATTAAAAAGCCTATTTGCTGTTTCAGAAAACTATCCTAATCTAAAAGCTTCAGAAAACTTCCTACAATTACAAGATGAAATATCTGATACAGAAAACAAGATACAAGCTGCCAGAAGATTTTATAACGGACAAGTTAGAGACTTTAATACTAAATTACAGGTATTTCCCACTAATATGATTGCTAATATGCTAGGCTTTAAAGCCAGAGAATTCTTTGAAGTAGCTAAAGATGAAGAAAGGGAGAACGTTAAAGTAAAATTTTAAAAAAAGTAAAAAAGTAAAAAGTCTGGTTATTTATTAACCAGACTTTTTCTTTCTAAACATCCATCCACTTGAGCATCAACAACTGGATAGGAACGATAAGGATCGCCGCTATCACTGTGCTTTTAAAGCTTTCCTTAAACATATAAAGAATAGTGGCTTGGGTTTTCGCATCCATTTCATGAAAACACATGATGGCTACGAAAACTAAAGTTAATATTACTGTCCAGAAACGCCTATTTTCAGTAAACTCTCGCATAGCTAATCCTCCTGAAAAGAACATTCTTTCTCTGATTACAATTTTATTATAATCTATAATCAATACATTGACAAATGGCTCCTATTATTGTTATATTAACTTGCAAATACTACTATGTACAAACAAATTGACAGCAACAAAAGAAAGAGTTTTATCTTAATGTTTTTATTCATCATAGTCATAGCTGGTCTAGTCTGGGCCTGGTCTATCTATTTTGATGGTGATGTTACTTTTGTAGTTCTTGCTTTTGTAATTGCTTCTGTACTTAGTTTAGTAAGTTTTTATGCTGGTGACAAAGTAGCTTTAGCACAAGCTGGCGCTCATCCAATTGCCAAGAAAGATAATCCCTATGTATATCGTCTGGTAGAAAACCTTAGCATTACAGCTGGTATTACTATGCCTAAGGTATATGTTATAAACGATACAGCTATGAATGCTTTTTCCACTTGTAGAGACCCTAAACATGCTTCTGTAGCATTAACTACTGGTTTAATTAATAATCTAAAAAATGAAGAATTAGAAGGAGTAATTGCTCATGAACTATCTCATGTTAAAAACTATGATATTAGACTAATGATGGTAGTTATAATCTGTATTGGTATTATTACCCTGCTAGCTGATTGGATGTTGCGTAGCTTTATCTGGGGAAGACACAGTAGAAATAGTAAAAATAGTGGTGGTATACTAATCATAATTGGGCTAATCTTAGCCATTTTATCACCTCTATTTGCTAGGTTAATTCAAATGGCTGTATCCAGAAAAAGAGAATTTCTAGCAGATGCTTCTGGAGCATTACTAACTAGATATCCAGAAGGTTTAGCTAGAGCTTTAGAAAAAATATCCTACCAAAATCAACCTTTAAAAAGAGCTAATAAAG
>DAOVVF010000115.1 GCA_030632225.1 Candidatus Parcubacteria bacterium | reverse complement strand
TCATTTTCTTTCTTTTCTTTTTCTTGTTTTTCTATTCTCTTCATATATTTAACTCCTACTATACCTATTCCTACAGAAGAGATTATAAAAGCAAAGATGGTTATACTTAAAAAATATAAGGGTTCGCTATCATATTTATCATCTAACCAGCGACCTAAAAACAAGGCACTAACTACAGGTATAGCTATCCAACCAGTACTTTCAGCAAACATAGCTAGGCCTGTTTTTAGCCAAAAATCCTTATCAAATTTGTTATTTTTCTGGTCTACTGACATGATTAAAATAAACAAAAAGCGGCTCTATTATATACTTTTACCGCTAAAAAGTCAATACTTTCTAAATTATATTAGCTAAAACTATTGTAATTTAAGTCTTTTTAAAAATAAAATTATGAAACCTTCTTCTTTAATAAATCATCCCTTGTCTTATCTCCACCCATAGCTTCATAACTAGCTTTAGATGATTGGTCAATTTGATCTTCGTATTCTTTAGGAAATCTAGCTTTAGCACGATAATCAACAGCTCTTCTTAGTTGTTCTACAGCTATATTAAATTCATCTGGGATTCCAGCTTTTTGGGCATTTTCTATAACTTGTACTTTATTTTTTGCTAATCTATCTAATAGGTCGTCCCAATTTTCCAAACTTTTTAAACTACCTAAAGCTGCTACTGTCTCTGCTAAAGCTTGCTGACCATCATCGCCGCTCATAGCTTTCTCTTTTGCTTGTTTCTCTAATTTACTAATATCTGCAGGCGTAACATTTTCAAGTTCTTCTTTTAAAATTTTAATAGCCTCTTGACTATTGTATTCCATTGCCTCAGCTTCACTGAGTTTAGGATTCTTTTGTTCAAATTTTGACATAAGTTTATTATTACTCTAATTTAGGTTTGTCTATCTCTTCCAGTTCTATTTTACCACCTTTACCACTTACTTTAAAGACGTCCTTATCAATCTTCTTTAATTCTTTACTACTAATATTATATGTATTAGCCACTGTAGATAATTGATTACCTATCTTTTTATGAAACTCGGTATAGGCATAAATATGTTTTTGTAGCTTTTCAACATTCTTTCTAATCTCTTTAGCTGATTCTTCTATTTGTAAGGCTCTTAAGCCTTGCAGTACTGTTTGCAGGTAAGCAGCAAAAGTAGTTGGAGAAACAATAATTACTTTCTTTTCATTAAAAGCATAATCTATTAAACTACGTGTATTTACTTTAACAGCACCTACTTCGTTAATTAACAAATCATAGTAAATACCTTCAGCTGGTATGAACATAAAAGCAAAGTCTAAAGTATCTTCATTAGGACGTATATACTTAGCTGTTTCATCAATTCTTTTCTTTAAGTCATTCTTAAATTCTTTTTCTAGAATTGCTTTTTTATCTTTATCATCTTCGTCTATAATTCTCCTATAGTTTTCTAAAGAAAATTTAGCGTCTACTGGCAATACCTTATCTTTTATCTTAACAACAGCATCAACAGCTTCTCCGTTCTTAAAATGATACTGCATGGCATAATTTTGAGGAGGAAGAATATTAGATAGAATCATTTCTAAACTAGCTTCACCTAAATTACCTCTGGTTTTAGCATTAGTTAAAACTTTTTCTAAATTCTGTAATTGATCTGTAAAGCCAATTACCTGCTTATTAGTCTCTTCTAGCTTTAATAGTTTCTCAGTCATTTCTTTAGATATACGGGATGTTTCGATAAACTGGTCTTGCAACATCTTAGCTGACTGACCAGTTGATTTATCTACTTTCTCAGTTAACTGATTCATTTGCTGTTGTAATAGCAAAGCATCACCTGATTTCTTTCTAGCTAAAAGAATCCAAATAACTATACCTAGACCTACTACTATTAATATTGTATTTAAATATTCCATACTATAGTTTAAATAATTTAATTGCGTTGTTGTTAGCTATGTCTATAATCTCTTCTTTAGTCTTAGCTCTTATCTCTGCTATCTTTTCAGCAACATGCTCTACATAAGCTGGTTCATTTCTCTTACCTCGGTAAGGTACAGGAGCTAGATAAGGGGCATCTGTTTCAATTAGCATCCTATCCTCTGGTATCCACTTTACAATTTGCTCTAAAACACCTGTTTTGTCAAATGTAACTATACCTGTAAAGCCTAAAGAGCAACCGATAGCTACCATTTGTTTAGCTTCTTCTAAATTACCACCAAAACAATGAACTACTTTTCTTTCTAGCTTAGTTTCTTTTAATACTCTGTAGATATCTTGGTAAGCATTCCGACCATCTTGAGAATTACGTCCATGAACTATTAAGGCCAGATCATTATCTTCAGCTAATTTAATATGTTCCTTAAATATCTTTTCTTGTTTTTTAATTACTTCTTCAACTGACTTAGCTCCTTTATTTAATGATTCTTGTATATGGTAGTAGTCAAAACCAGTTTCTCCCATAGCTACTACTTTACCAGTAGCTATTAGTTTAAGATAATCTTCTTGCTTAAACTCTTCATCATAAACATGTATAGGGTGTAAACCAACTGCTGCATACATATTCTTATTCTCTTTAG
>DAOVVF010000111.1 GCA_030632225.1 Candidatus Parcubacteria bacterium | reverse complement strand
AATATCCTGATTTAGACTATAACTTTAGTCTTTTAACTCCTGAGGAATTAATTACTATCTTAAAAGAAGGTAAATTAGATATAGAAGAAGAGTTAGTTAAAAGAACTAAAGGTACTTTAGTTTTAGAAGGCAAAGTTTTAAGCTATACTAGTTTTGAACAAGCTGCTGAATTAGTAAAAGATTTTGGTTATTATTTGCCCCCTGAGGAAAAAATAGAAGAACAGGATATATTAAAAGGGCAAGTAGCTTGTAAAGGAGATAAGGTTAGAGGCAAAGTTAAATTACTTTATTCTAGGGAAGATATGCCGGATGTAGAAGAGGGGGATATAATAGTTAGTCCAATGACTACTCCTTATTTTGATCCAGTCCTTAAAAAAGCTAAAGCTATTATAACAGACGAAGGAGGTATAGTTTGTCATGCTGCTATAGTAGCCAGAGAATTAAAAGTACCTTGCATTATTGGTACTAAAATAGCTACCCAAGTACTAAAAGACGGAGATCAGGTTGAAGTAGATGCTAATAATGGTATAATAAGAAAACTATGAAAATATTAATAATAGGTAAAGGATATTTAGGTACACGTTGTGCTGAATCCTGGGAAAATACAGAGATAACAGATAAACATATTCAAACAGTTGAAGATGTTTTAGAATTGTTAGTAGAACATAAGCCAGATGTAGTTTTAAATGCAGCTGGTATAGTAGGTAAGCCTAATGTTGATTGGTGTGAAACTAATCAATTAGCCACTATTAAAGGTAATACAGTACTTCCTTTAATAGTTGCTGATGCTTGCCAACAAAAAGGAATATATATGTTACATATAGGAACTGGCTGTATATTCTACGGAGAATCTCCAGATCCTAAAGGCTGGAAAGAAAATGATTATGCTAATCCTTCTGCTGTCTATACTAGAACTAAGTATGCAGCTGATTTAGCACTTTCAACTTTAACTAATGTTGGTATAGCTAGAATTAGAATGCCTTTAGATGATAGATCTCATCCGGCTAATTTAATTGGTAAACTAATTTCTTTTGATAAAGTAGTTGATGTAGCCAATAGTCTGACAGTAGTAGAAGATATGATTAAAGTATTCTATCAACT
Source organism: Candidatus Parcubacteria bacterium (assembly GCA_030632225.1). Lineage (GTDB taxonomy): Bacteria > Patescibacteriota > Patescibacteriia > UBA1558 > GWA2-36-10 > DAOVVF01. The sequence goes on along the minus strand of DAOVVF010000111.1, from coordinate 1,505 downwards.
GTTAGCCAAGAAAGCTGAAGGTATATTTCATGTAGTTAATCCTGGTTCAATCAAGCATAAAGAAATAATAGCTATGTATGAGGAAATAGTAGATCCTAAGCATAAGAATGAATGGATTAGTGAGGAAGAATTAGTTAAACAAGGTATGGCTGATAAGCCAAGATCAAATAATATAATGCAATCTAATAACTTAGCTAAATTAGGTATTAGTATGAGGCCTGTTAAAGAAGCTGTTAGAGATGCTATGCAAAAGTACAAAGAAAGTATAAAATAGATATATGAAAGGAATAATATTAGCCGGAGGAGCCGGTACCAGATTACACCCCTTAACTAAAATAACCAGTAAACAATTACTGCCTATTTATGATAAGCCAATGATTTACTATCCTTTAGAAACTTTAATGGATGGAGGTATTAAAGATATTCTAATTATTTCGGATCCAATTAATATAGGTAATTTTGTTAGACTACTAGGTTCTGGTAAAGATTTTGGTATTAAAATTACCTATGAAGTACAGGATAAGCCTGAAGGATTAGCTCAAGCTTTTTTAATAGGCGAGAACTTTATTGCTAAAGATAATGTAACTATGATACTAGGAGATAATCTTTTTGTTGGTGATGGTAATTTTCTAGATGATGCTATAAAAAGCTTTAAAGAAGGAGGCAGAGTTTTTGCTAAGCAAGTGCCTGATCCAGAAAGATTTGGTGTAGTTAAATTTGATAAGGATATGAAAGCTATTAAAATAGTAGAAAAGCCTAAAGAACATTTAAGTGATTATGCTGTTACTGGATTATATATCTATGATAATACAATAATTGAAAAGACTAAGAATTTAAAACCTTCAGACAGAGGAGAGTTAGAAATTACAGATATTAACAATCTGTATCTAAAAGAGGGTAAGTTAGATGTAAGGCTTTATGAACACTATTGGTTAGACACAGGTACATTCGAAGCTTTACTGGAAGCTAGTAATAAGATAGCTAGTTTAAGGAATGAATAAAAAATTAGAAAAAATAATAGAAGATATAAAGCCAGTATTAGAAAGAGATGGTGGTAGTTTAGAATTAGTTAGTTATGATAAAAAGAATGGTGTTGTAGAAATAGCTTTTACTGGTGCTTGTGCTCATTGTCCTATTTCTGATGTTACCTTAAAGCATTTAATAGAGGCTGAGATAAAAGAGAATATGCCTGAAGTAAAAGAGGTTAGAGCTGTTAAGTAAATACTATGAAGTATTTTGCTTTATTCAAAAATAGAGTCTATCCACCCAGTATAATGGTTCCCGTATCTGAAGGAACTGTTTTTGAGTTTAAAAAAGTGTTTAACAAAAGTAAAATTAAACATAGTTATAATTATTGGCGCAATAAAATAATTGCTTATTTCTATCGTGATGATGAAATGACTAAAACAGTTGATGATTTACTTAAGCAAGCTGTTAAAGATCCTAGGTTTCTTTATTTTTTCTATGATTCTGCTTTAAATAAAGCTATATCTTTAAACAAATTT
>DAOVVF010000055.1 GCA_030632225.1 Candidatus Parcubacteria bacterium | reverse complement strand
TCAGGAAATGATTACTATTAAATCAGATGATGTGCCTGGTCGTTCTAAGGCTTACGAATCTATCATCAAAGGAGAACCCATAAACAGATTAAATATACCAGAGTCATTTAATGTCTTAGTCAGAGAATTAAAAGGCTTAGGTTTAGATGTAGAGCTAATTGGTGAAAGAGAGAGAAAAATTAAAGACATTGCTAAGGAAACCAAAGGAGTTTTACAGAAAGAGGCACCAGTAGTTAGTGAAGCTAGTGCTGAAGCTGAATCAAAAGAGAATAAATAATATAAATTAAATATGCCTACACCATCTTCAACAAAAACTACATTCATGGCCGCAGAGAAAACTACTGTGCTGGAGTTTGATGCTATTAAATTAAAATTAGCTAGTCCAGAAGATATACATAGTTGGTCTCATGGAGAAGTGTTAAAACCAGAGACTATAAACTACCGTACTCAAAAGCCAGAAAAAGACGGTTTGTTCTGTGAAAAGATTTTTGGTCCAACTAAGGACTGGGAATGCTATTGTGGTAAGTATAAAAGAATCAGACATAAGGGTATTATTTGTGATAAGTGTGGTGTTGAAGTAACCAGAGCTATAGTCCGTCGTGAAAGAATGGGGCATATTGATTTAGCTGCTCCAGTTTCTCACATCTGGTTTTTAAGAGGCATTCCTTCTAAGATAGGTTTAGTATTAGATTTAAGTATTCAAGCTTTAGAAAAAGTTATATATTTCGCTTCTTTCATTGTTACTAAAGTTGATGATAATGCTCGTAAAGAAACCATGGAACAAATTAAGAGCGAATTAAAGAATAAAAGAAAACAAATTGAAAATGAATTTAACCAAAGATCTCAGGAAGTTAATAATAAGAAGGTTAAATTAATGGCTGAGGGAGAGTCAAAAGACAAAGCAGCTAAAGTAGCTGAAGAAGAGTTAATAAATTTGAACGTAGCTAAAGTTGATAAAGTAAAGACCTTAGATGAAGCAGCTGATACAGCCTTGAAAGAATTAAAAGATTTAAAAGAACTAAACATAATTTCTGAAACAAAGTACCAAGAACTAGCTTTACGTTATGGTCATGTTTTTGAAGCTAATATTGGTGCTGAAGGTGTCAGAGAATTATTAAAGAAAATTAATCTAAAAGAATTAGCTAAAGAGTTAGATAAAGAAGTGATCAATGCTATTGCTTCTAAGAAAAAGAAGCTAATTAAAAGAGCTAGGTTGGTTAAAAGCTTGATTGCTAATAAAATTTCTCCTGAATGGATGATCATGAACGCTGTCCCAGTAGTGCCACCAGATTTAAGGCCAATGGTTCAATTAGATGGTGGACGTTTTGCTTCTTCTGATTTAAATGATCTATACAGAAGAGTAATTAATAGAAATAATCGTTTAAAGAGGTTAAAAGAGTTAAATGCTCCAGAAGTTATTCAACGTAATGAAAAAAGAATGCTACAGGAAGCAGTTGATGCTTTAATTGATAACAATGCCAGACACGGTAAAACAGTCACTGCTTCCACTGGTCAGAAAAGAACCTTGAAGAGTATTGCTGATATGTTAAAAGGTAAACAGGGTCGTTTTAGACAGAACTTACTTGGTAAGCGTGTTGATTATTCAGGACGTTCTGTAATTGTCATTGGTCCACATTTAAAGATTAGTCAATGTGGTATTCCTAAAGTTATGGCTTTAGAATTATTTAGACCCTTTGTTATTTCTCGTCTAATTAAAGAAGACTTAGTACATAATGTACGTAGTGCTAATAGATATATTGAAGCTGGACATCCAGAAGTCTGGGCCATTCTAGAAGATGTTACTAAAGATGCCAATGTTATGCTTAATCGTGCCCCAACACTTCATCGTTTAGGTATCCAGTCTTTTAAACCAACCTTGATTGAAGGTAAAGCTATTCAATTGCATCCTTTGGTTTGTTCCGCTTTTAATGCTGATTTTGATGGTGACCAAATGGCTGTGCATGTACCTTTGACTGAAGAAGCTAAGAAAGAAGCGGCTACAATTATGTTGTCAGAAAATAATTTGTTAAAACCAGCTACTGGTGATCCAGTAGCAGTGCCAAACCAAGATATTGTCTGGGGTAGCTATTATCTAACATATATTAATCCTAAAGCTAAAGCCACCAAAGCTTTTACTGATGAAGATGAAACAGAGAAAGCTTTTGCCTTAGGAGTTATTAAGCTACAAGATCTAATTAAGGTTAGAGTTGATAAAGAAAAAGGTAAGATTATTGAAACATCTATTGGTAGAATTTTGTTCAATAAGATATTGCCCAAAAAGATGGAGTATATAAACAGGGCATTAGACAAAAAAGGTTTGAAGGATATTGTAGCCGAATCTTTCCGTTGCTTTTCCCATGAAGAGACAGTTAAATTATTAGATGATATCAAGAACATTGCTTTTAAATATATTACCAGCTCTGGATTATCTTGGGGAATGGATGATATTCCTAAATTAAAAGTAAAGAAAGAATTAATTAAAGAAGGAGAAAAAAGAGTTGAAGAGATTAAAGGGCAGTATAATAACGGACTATTAACCAATAGAGAAAGATACGTTAAAGTAATTGAGGTCTGGACAGATATTAAGAATAGGATTACTGATGAATCTAAAGAAATCTTTGATCCAGAAAATTCAGTAGCCAGTATTATTAATTCAGGCGCCAGAGGCTCTATTTCACAGATGATTCAGATCATGGGTGTTAAAGGATTAGTGATTAACCCAGCCGGTGATATTATTGAATTGCCTGTTAAAGCTAATTTTCAAGAAGGTTTAGACGTCCTAGAATATTTTATCTCCACTCATGGTACTAGAAAAGGTTTGTCAGACACTGCTTTAAGAACTGCTAATGCTGGTTATCTAACCAGAAGACTAGTTGATGTGTCTCAAGACATAGTTATTTTGGAAAAAGATTGTAAAACCAAAGAAGGCTTGATAATCACCAAAGAGGAAAGCAGAGAATATAATGAATCTTTAGCTGATAGAGCTATTGGACGTATTCTAGCTGAAGATATAAAAAATGGTAGCAAGGTAATCCTAAAGAAAGGCTCTTTAGTTACTAAGGAAGATTCTGAAAAGATTGTTAAATTAGATCCTGATAAGCTTAAGTTAAGATCTGTTTTAACTTGTGAATCTATCAGGGGTATTTGTCAGAAGTGTTATGGTTTTGATTTAGGACACAATGAACTAGTTAAATTAGGTACAGCTGTTGGTATTGTAGCTGCTCAAAGTATTGGTGAGCCTGGTACGCAGCTTACTATGAGAACTTTTCATACTGGTGGTGTTGCCGAAGGAGATATTACTCAAGGTTTGCCAAGAGTAGAAGAATTATTTGAAGCCAGATCTCCTAAGAGGCAGTCTATTCTTTCTCCAGTATCTGGTATTGTTAGTATAGATGAACAGAATAAATTGGTTAGCAAGAAACAGAGAATTATAAAAATACAGCCACAAGATACTAGAGTGGAAGAGTATGATATTATTAAGGGCATGGAATTAAAAGTTAAGGATGGTCAGGAAGTAGATAAGGAGAAAGTTATATTTATTAATGATGAAGTAGAGGTAAAGACTAGTCTAAAAGGAATAGTTAAATTAGATGCTAAGAAATTAAAAGTTATTAGTAAAGATAATGATATTGTTGAAGTAATTATTCCAGCTGGATATAATCTATGGATTAAAGACAAAAATATTGTTGAAGAAGGACAACAATTAACCGACGGTAGTATTAATCTACAAGAATTATATGAGCTAAAAGGTCAATTGGCTGTACAGAAATATATTATAAAAGAGATTAAACATATTTATTCTTCTCAAGGACAAAACTTGAATGATAAGCACGTTGAATTAATTGTCAGACAAATGTTCTCTAGAGTTTTAGTTGGAGACATTGGTGATGCAGAATTACTACCAGGAGAAGTAGTAACTACCACCCAATTTAGAGAAGCTAATGCTAAAGCTAAAAAAGAAGCTGAAGGAGAGCTATTATTGTTAGGTATTACTAAAGCGGCTTTGACCTCAGATTCTTTCCTAGCGGCTGCTTCTTTCCAGGAAACAGCTAGAGTATTAATTGATGCTGCTATCTCAGGTAGAGTAGACCATCTCAGAGGTTTAAAGGAAAATGTAATTATTGGTCGCAAAATACCAGCTGGTACAGGTTTTATTCAAAAATAATCAATATATTAAAAGCCTCTGAAATATGGGGTTTTTAAGTTTTATTTTTATTACTAAATATGATAAAATATATAGTACTTAAGTTAAATTAACTATGTTTGGTAGGAAAAAGAAATCTAGAAGAAGGAGCTACAAAAGAGAAGTTTATGATGATGAACCAGGCTTAAACTTAGAAACCAAAGGAGCTATTTTTACTATCCTTATTTTTGTTATAGCTTTTTTAGGTATTCTATCAATTTTTAACTTAGCTGGTCGTTTTGGGGTAGTTTTAAATTCAGGCTTATCCTATGTTTTTGGCTGGGCAGACTGGGTTTTTATCCTATTACTTTTGTTTATAGGCTATGCCTTGTTAAGAAGTGAAAGTTACAGAGTAAAGATAATTAGCTATATTGGCTTTATCTTAATCATACTTTCTTTAACTGGTGTTTTTAATTTTTTTGTCAGTGAATATACTTTTCAAGAAATTACAGAACTAGGTAATGGTGGAGGTGCTTTAGGTTATGCTATTGGTTCTGGCTTAGCCAGTAGCTTGGGGATTT